>JBGAOK010000152.1:0-5111 GCA_044221805.1 Meridianimarinicoccus sp. | reverse complement strand
GTCGGTCGCGGCGGGGTCCAGCAGGTCGCAGGCGATCGCCCCCGCCCCCGGCAGGGGCGTCCCGTCCCGGCCCAGCGTCACCACCTCGTGCCCCGCGGCCAGCAGCGCCCGCACCGTGCCGCGGCCGATCAACCCGGTCGCCCCGGTGACCAGCACCCGCGCCATCAGGTGATCCGGATTTCGGGAACCGCGGTGACGAAGCGGGTGCCCGTCGCGGCCAGATCGGCCATCTGGCCGATGACCTCGTCGCGAATGTTCCAGGGCAGGATGACCACGTAATCGGGTGGCGCCGCGCGCAGCGCCTCGACCGGGCGGACCGGGATGTGGCTGCCGGGCAGCAGGGTGTCTTGCTTGGCCGGGTTCCTGTCGACGCAATAGGCGATCAGGTCCGGCCCGATCCCGGCATAGTTCAGCAGCGTGTTGCCCTTGGCCGCGGCGCCATAGGCGGCGACCGATTTGCCGTCTGCCTTCGCGGTCCTGAGGAAGTCGAGCAGCCCGTCGCGCACCGCCTCGACCCTTGCGGTGAAGCCCTGATAGCCCTCGGCCCGGTCCAGCTTCGCCGCCGCCTCGCGGGCGCGCACATGGGCAAGACCCGGGCCTTCAGCATGGCTCGCCCCCTGAAGGCAGGCGAAGACCCGCAGCGAGCCGCCATGGGTCGGCAGTTCCTCGACATCGAAGACGCGCAGGCCCGCACCGGCGAAGATGCCCTCGACCGCCAGCAGCGACAGGTACGAGTAGTGCTCGTGATAGATCGTGTCGAACTGCACCTTCTCGATCAGGTTCAGCAGATGCGGGAATTCGACCGTATAGACTGCGTCGCCGGTCAGCAGCGCCGCTACACCGCCGACGAAATCGTCGATGTCCGGGACATGGGCCAGCACATTGGCCGAACAGATCAGCGCCGGCCGGCGACCGTCCGCCGCCAGCCGTTCGGCCAGCGCGGTGCCGAAGAATTCGACCAGGGTCGGCACGCCCTTCTCCTGCGCCACCTTGGCGACGCTGCCCGAGGGTTCGATGCCGAGGACCGGAATGCCCTTCTGGACGAAATACTGCAGCAGATAGCCGTCGTTCGAGGCGATCTCGACCACCAGGCTGTCCGGGCCCAGCCCCAGCCGGTCGGTCATCTGCTCGGTATAGGCGCGGCAATGGGCCAGCCAGCTGTCCGAGAAGGACGAGAAATAGGCATAGTCCGACGAGAAGATCTCGTCCGCCGGCACCGCGTCGTCGACCTGCACCAGCCAGCAGCTTTCGCAGACCCGGGCGTGGAGCGGATAGCGCGGGTCAATGGTGCCGGCGCGTTCGGGCGGCACATAGGAATTGGCCAGCGGCGACAGGCCCAGGTCGACCAGCGTCAGCGTCAGGGCCGCGCCGCAATGGCGGCAGGTGGGCAGGGCGGCGGCGTCGGTCATCGGGCACTCTCCACACGGCACTGGTAGGCGTCGATCTGGGCAAGACAAAGGTCGCGGGCCGGGGTGCCCCGGGCCCAGCCGCCATACCAGTCGGCGGTCATGGCGACGGTATCCTCGAAGGACAGGACCGGGCGCCAGCCCAGGTCGGACCGGGCCTTCGAGACGTCAAGGCGCAGCATCTTCGCCTCGTGCAGGTCGGCGGCGGCGGGATCGCGTTCGATCCGGCCATGGCCCAGGGCGGCGACCACCGCCTCGGCCACCGCGCCTACCGGCCGTTCGTCGGCCCGGTCGGGGCCGAAGTTCCAGCCGGTCGCGAAGTCCGGCCGGTCGACCTGGGCCAGGGCCAGCTCCATGTAGCCGCGCAGCGGTTCCAGCACATGCTGCCAGGGCCGGATCGAGTTCGGCTGGCGCAGCACCACGCTGCCAGAGGGACCGAGGCAGCCGCGCACGATGTCGGGCACCAGCCGGTCCTCGGACCAGTCGCCGCCGCCGATCACGTTGCCGGCGCGCGCACAGGCCACCCGGGCGGGATGGGCGTTCGGGCCGCTTCCGGCATAGAAGCTGCGCCGCATCGCCGCCGCGGCGATCTCGGTCGCCCCTTTTGAGGCTGAATAGGGATCGTGCCCGCCCATCGGGTCGGTCTCGCGATAGCCCCAGACCTGCTCGACATTCTCATAGGCCTTGTCCGAGGTCGCCACGATCACCGAAACGAGGTTCGGCGCCGCCCGCAGGGCATCCAGCAGCTGCACGGTGCCCAGGACGTTGCTGGCGAAGGTCTCGACCGGCGCGCGGTAGGACTTCCGCACCAGCGCCTGCGCCGCCAGGTGGAAGACGAATTCCGGGTCCGCCGCGGCGATCGCGGCATCCAGCGCGGCCCGGTCGTTCAGGTCGCCGATCACCGAGGTGACGCCCTCAAGGCCCAGCAGGGACCAGAGGTTCGGGTCGGTCTCGGGCGCATGGGCATAGCCCGTCACCCGGGCCCCCAGCCGGGTCAGCCAGGCCACCAGCCAGGCGCCCTTGAAGCCGGTGTGCCCGGTGACGAGCACTCGGCGCCCGGCGAAATCCGCCACCCTCATGCCCAGACCTTCCACGGCGCCTTGCCGGTCGCCCACATCTCGTCCAGCTCCTGCCGCTCGCGGATCGTGTCCATGGGCTGCCAGAAGCCGTCATGCTCGAAGGCCATCAACTCGCCGTCGCGCGCCAGCCCGGTCAGCGGCTCGCGCTCCCAGATCGTGGCGTCGTCGCCCAGGTAATCCTCGACCTTCGGCGACAGCACGAAGAAGCCGCCGTTGATCAGGCCGCCCTCGCCCAGCGGCTTCTCGGAAAAGGTGGTCACCCGGGCGCTTTCGATTTCGAGCTGGCCGAAGCGGCGCGGCGGCGGCACCGCGGCGACGGTGGCGATCCGGCCATGGGCCTTGTGGAAGGCAAGCTCGGCGGCGATGTCGATGTTGCCGACACCATCGCCATAGGTCAGGCAGAACGCCTCATCCTCGCGCAGAAGCGGCATGACCCGTTTCAGCCGGCCGCCGGTCATGCTTTCGGCGCCGGTGTCGATCAGGTGGACCCGCCAAGGTTCCGAGACGCTGCGGGTGATGCTCAGCCCGCCATTGGTCAGGTCGACGGTGACGTCGGAATTGTGCAGGTAGTAGTTCGCAAAGTATTCCTTGATCACATAGCCGCGGTAGCCGAGGCAGATGATGAACTCGGTGATCCCGTGCGCAGTGTAGATCTTCATGATATGCCACAGGATCGGGCGCCCGCCGATCTCGACCATGGGCTTGGGGATCCGGACGGTCTCCTCGCTCAGACGCGTGCCAAGTCCACCGGCCAGAATCACGCACTTCATCACTCGTAAGCCCCTTTGACGCGACGACAGGATCCTCTGTCGCCCTTACCACGGGCACAACCATCCGTGAAGCCGCAGCCCCGGCGAGCGTTAATCGCTCCGCGGCTTGCGCCCCGCGCGCTGCCGGATCCAGCCGGGAAAACGGCGGAAGGGGGGCGGTGACGCCCCCCTTCCGTTGATCGTCCGTGGCACCGCCCGTCCGCCGGGCGGGCAGGCTCAGCGCTTCGAGAACTGGAAGCTGCGGCGGGCCTTGGCGCGGCCGTACTTCTTGCGTTCCACCACGCGGCTGTCGCGGGTCAGGAAGCCGGCTGCTTTCAGCGCCGCGCGCAGGCTGGGATCGTAAAGCTGCAGCGCCTTCGAGACGCCATGCTTGACCGCACCGGCTTGGCCCGACAGGCCACCGCCGGCGACCGTCGCCATCACGTCGAACTGGTCCACGACGCCGGCCACGGTGAAGGGCTGGCGCAGGATCATCTGCAGCACCGGACGGGCGAAATAGGCGCTCATGTCCTTGCCGTTGACGGTCACCTTGCCTGAACCGGGCTTGATCCAGACGCGGGCGACCGCGTCCTTCCGCTTGCCGGTGGCATAGGACCGGCCCAGCGCGTCGCGCACCTGCTCGTGCTTCACTTCCGCCACGACCGGGGCGGCGGGGGCGCTGTCGACGGCACCCTTCAGGGCGTCGAGGGATCTGATTTCCTGGGCCATCATGCGCTCCGGGTGTTCTTGCGGTTGAGGATCTTCACATCCAGCACTTCCGGGGCCTGGGCCTCGTGGGGATGCGCGGCACCGGCGTAGATGCGCAGGTTGGTCATCTGCACCCGGGCCAGCTTGTTGCCGGGCAGCATGCGCTGGACGGCCTTCTCGACCACGCGCTCGGGATGCGCGCCCTCGAGGATCTTGCCGGCGGTGGTCGACTTGATGCCGCCCGGATAGCCGGTGTGGCGGTAATAGACCTTGTCGGTCCGCTTGCGCCCGGTCAGCTGCACCTTGTCGGCGTTGATGACGATGACGTTGTCGCCCATGTCCATGTGCGGGGTGAAGCTGGGCTTGTGCTTGCCGCGCAGGCGCATGGCGATGATCGAGGCGAGCCGGCCCAGCACGACGCCCTCGGCGTCGATCAGGATCCATTTCTTGTCGATGTCAGCCGGCTTGGCTGTAAAGGTTTTCATGCTCTGGTTCCCTTCTCGCGGGTCAGGGGGAAGGGCCGCCCCGCCCTGAATCTCGGATTGCCGGGTTCTAGCGAGTCTGCGCGCGACGTCAACCCGGATGATCCGAATATTATGGCATCTTTTCTGATGGTTACAAAATAGGTAACTGGATACCGTATCGATCGGGCGCGCGCCGGGCCGGATCCGCCGGGTGGTTCACGCGGGATGCCGCCGCCGGCACGGCGCGGCTTCCGTGCCGCGCCGCCGCCGGCTAAGGTCCGCCCAGATCAACGGGAGGCCCAGATGAGCGACGAGATCCTGCTGCGCGACGACGACGGTCCGGTGGCCCGCCTGACGATGAACGCGCGGGGCCGGCTGAACGCGCTGTCCGACGCGATGCTCGCCGCGTTGCAGGATGCCTTCGACCGTCTCGCGACCGACCGGAGCATCCGGGTGGTGATCCTGCAGGGTGCCGGCAAGGCCTTTTGCGCCGGCCATGACCTGCGCGAGATGACGGCGGGCCGGGCGGCCGAGGATGGCGGCGCCGCCTATTTCGCCGACCTGTTCCAGCGCTGCTCGACCCTGATGCAGACCATCCCCCGCCTGCCCCAGCCGGTGATCGCCCAGGTCCACGGCATCGCCACCGCCGCGGGCTGCCAGCTGGTGGCCTCCTGCGACCTGGCCGTCGCGGCCGAGGACTGCCGC
>JBGAOK010000151.1:0-5343 GCA_044221805.1 Meridianimarinicoccus sp. | reverse complement strand
CCGAACGCGCCTATCTGTGGCGCCCGGTGCAGCCGGGGATCGTGGTGCTGTTCGACGATGGGCGGCCCTTCCACCGGATCCGGCTGGGACCCGGGCCGGAGGCGGTCGAGGCCGAGCACCTTTGCGGGGCGGACCTGTACCGGGTGCGCTATGACTTCGCCTGCTGGCCCGACTGGCGCGCGGTCTGGCGGGTGAGGGGGCCGGCCAAGGACTATCGCATGGCGTCGCACTGGCGCCGGGGCTGAGGCCGGCGGGGCAAGACTGCGGCGGGCGCACAGACCGCCCTGCGCCAGCGCACCGAAGCCGGGCTTCCGTCGCGGCCTGCGCTGCCTAGGTGAAGAGTGTCAGGCGCCGGTGGTTCACCGGCAGCCGTTCCTTGTCAGGAGGGTCCGGCCATGGCCGACCGCACTTCGCTGTTCTCGCCGCTTCGCTTCGGGTCGATCGAGGCCCCCAACCGCATCTTCATGGCGCCGCTGACCCGGAACCGGGCGCATCCCGACGGGGTGCCGGCGGATCTGGCGCAGGTCTATTACACCCAGCGCGCCGGGGCCGGGCTGATCATCAGCGAGGGCACCCAGATCTCGCCCATGGGCAAGGGCTATCTGGACACGCCCGGCATCCATGACGCGGCGCAGGTGGCGGCGTGGCAGCCGATCACCGCGGCGGTGCATGCGGCAGGCGGACGGATCTTCGCCCAGATCTGGCATGTGGGGCGGATCAGCAACGTCTCGCTGCTGCCGGGCGGGGCGGCGCCGGTGGCGCCCTCGGCGATCAAGGCGGCCTCGATGACCTTCACCGCCGAGGGTTTCGTGCCGGTGTCCGAGCCGGTGGCGCTGAGCATCGAGGGCATCGCGGCGACGCTGGAGGATTACCGCACCGCCACGGTGATGGCGCGCGAGGCCGGCTTCGACGGGGTCGAGATCCACGCCGCCAACGGCTATCTGATCGACCAGTTCCTGCAGGACCGCACCAACCGCCGCGAGGACGCCTATGGCGGGCCGGTGGAAAACCGGATGCGCTTCCTGTCCGAGGTGGTGGACGTGGTCACCGCCGCCTGGGAGCCGGGCCGGGTCGGCGTGCGCCTGTCGCCGCTGGGCCAGGCCAACGACATCGGCGACAGCGACCCGGAAGCCCTGTTCGGCGCGGTCTACCGGATGCTGTCGGGCAAGGGGCTGGCGTATCTGCACATCGTCGAGGCGATGGGCGGGATGGAGCGCAGCCCCGAGGCAGCAGCGATGATCGGGCGCCTGCGCAGCGCCTATGACGGGGTCTATCTGGCGAATGGCGGCATGGATGCCGACGCTGCCGCCGCGGCGGTCGCTGCCGGCGAAGTCGACGCGGTGGCCTGGGGCCGGGCCTTCCTGGCCAACCCCGACCTGCCCGAGCGCTTCCGCCGGGGCGCGGCCCTGAACGAGCCGGACCGGACTACCTTCTATGGCGGCGGCGCCGAGGGCTATGTGGACTATCCCGCCCTTGACGAGGGCGACCGCGCCGCCTGAGCGGGGCGGCAACCGGACCATCACCGCGAAGGCCCCGGCTGTGTCGGGGCCTTTTCGTTTTCGGCGCGGGCTTGAGGCGCGTCAGGTCGCGTCAGCGCCAGCTTTCTGGAAGGGCCGGAAAGGCGATGCCGCGGAACGGCGGGAAATCGGTATGGCGGCGCCGGCGATCCGCCAGCGGCTCGGCGGGCTCGGCGCCGCGGGCGAGCAGTTTTCCCTTCGGTGCGACATAGGACGAGATCGTGCGGTCGGGATCCTCGCGCCAGGTCAGGTTGACCGCGGCGCGCTTGGGAAAGAAGTACATCGACGAATAGTCCAGGTGGTCGTGGGTCCACCACGCGAGGTCGCGCCAGTCGCGGCCCCGGTCGTACTGGTCGGCGAACCAGGGCACGATCACGCAGGCACAGGCGCCCATGCGCCCCTTGGCGTCCCGGCGGTCCCAGATGTGGCCGGCGAAGGACTTCTCGTTGCTGGCGCAGCTCAGGTCCTTCACGTTGCCGAAGCGGTTCACCGCCTCGCTGCGATAGGCCGAGCGGATGGTCAGGCTGCCGAAGGTCTCGACCAGCGGGTCGAGAAGGTCGGTGGCCAGCCGGGTTCCGGCCCGGAGGGCCAGATCCGGGTCGGCGGGCAGGTTCGGGATCCGGTGGAAGCTGCCGATCTCGGAATAGAGGAAGTCGCGCATCACGAAATGCCGGGACAGCCGCTGGCGGCCGAAGTCTTCAAGCGCAGCGTAGGACGTGATCGGGCGCATGGACAATTCCCGCCTGGTCAAATGACAAGGGCCCCGGTCGCAACCGGGGCCCCTGAAGACGGCAGTATGGCGGCGCTCAGCGCTTCTCGACGTCGATATAGTCGCGTTCGGTGGCGCCCATGTAGATCTGGCGCGGACGGCCGATCTTCTGTTCCTTGTCCGACAGCATTTCCTTCCACTGCGAGATCCAGCCGACGGTGCGCGAGACCGCGAAGATCGGCGTGAACATCGAGGTCGGGAAGCCCATCGCCTCGAGGATGATGCCCGAATAGAAGTCGACGTTCGGGAACAGCTTCTTGTCGGCGAAGTAGGGGTCGGCCAGCGCGGCGGCTTCCAGTTCCTTCGCGACCTGCAGGGTCGGGTTGTTGTGGACGCCGAGCAGGTCCAGCACCTCGTCCGCGGACTGCTTCATCACCGTCGCGCGCGGGTCGAAGTTCTTGTAGACCCGGTGGCCGAAGCCCATCAGGCGGAACGGGTCGTTCTTGTCCTTGGCGCGGGCGATGTATTCGGGGATGCGGTCCGGAGTGCCGATCTCCTTCAGCATCTCGAGGCAGGCCTGGTTGGCGCCGCCATGGGCCGGACCCCAGAGGCAGGCGATGCCGGCGGCGATGCAGGCGAAGGGGTTCGCGCCCGAGGACGAGGCCAGACGCACCGTCGAGGTCGAGGCGTTCTGCTCGTGGTCGGCGTGCAGCGTGAAGATCCGGTCCATCGCGCGGCTGAGGATCGGGTTGACCTCGTATTCCTCGGACGGCACCGCGAAGCACATGCGCAGGAAGTTCGAGGCATAGTCCAGATCGTTGCGCGGGTACACGAAGGGCTGGCCAACCGAATACTTGTAGGCCCAGGCGGCGATGGTCGGCATCTTGGCGATCAGCCGGTGGCTGGCGATCTCGCGCTGGCGCTGATCCGCGATGTCGGTCGAATCGTGATAGAACGCCGACATGGCGCCGACCACGCCGACCATGACCGCCATCGGGTGCGCGTCCCGGCGGAAGCCGCGGAAGAAGTACTGCATCTGCTCGTGCAGCATGGTGTGGCGGGTGATCGTGCTCTCGAACTTCTCGAGTTCGGCCGCGGTCGGCAGCTCGCCGTAAAGCAGCAGGTAGCACACTTCCAGGAAATGCGACTTCGAGGCCAGCTGGCCGATCGGATAACCGCGGTGCAGCAGGATGCCCTCGTCGCCGTCGATGAAGGTGATCGTGGAGCGGCAGGCGGCGGTGGAGGTGAAGCCGGGATCGTAGGTGAAGAGATCGCCCTGGGTGTAGAGCTTGGTGATGTCGATCGCATCCGGGCCGATGGTCGGCGAATACACCGGAAGCTCGATCGTCTTGTCGCCGTAGGTCAGGGTAGCGGTCTTCGTGGTCTCGGCCATCATGGTCCCTCTCTGCACGGGCGACATGGGGCTGTCCCTGCCGCTCCGGTTTATCCCCCTTCGACCGGGGCCAGAGGGATCTGGCCGCGGTCAGTCACATCCGCGAGGCGGGCCAGGGTCTCGTCCTTGCCGAGAACGAGCATCATGTCGAAGACGCTCGGGGACACGGCGCGACCCGAAAGAGCGGCCCGCAGGGCCGGGGCGATCTTGCCGAATTTGAGGCCGCGGGCCTCGGCAAAACCGCTTGTGGCATCCTCCAGCGCATTGCGGGACCACGTAACAGTTTGCAGGTGCGGCGTCAATTCGAGCAGTATACCACGGGATACCGGATCGAGCGCGGCAAGCGCCTGAGACTCCGCTTCCAGCGGTCTTTCTGCCAGGACGAAATATGCCTTTTCAAGGATTTGGATAAGCGTCTTCGAGCGGTCCTTGAGGCAATACATCGCATTCCGCAGCCCGTCGCGCTGCGCTGGCGTCAGCGGGTCGGCCCCCGTGGCGGCGAGGAAGGCCTCGATCTCGCCGACCAGTTCGGCATCGTTGGACATCGTGATATGGTGGCCCGAAACGTTCTCGAGCTTCTTGAAGTCGAACCGAGCGGGCGCCCGGCCGATTCCCTTCAGGTCGAACCAGTCCAGCGCCTGCGCGGTGGTGAAGACCTCGTCGTCGCCATGGCTCCAGCCGAGCCGGGCGAGGTAGTTGCGCAGGCCCTCGACCGGGTAGCCCATGGCGCGGTATTCCTCGACCCCCAGCGCGCCGTGGCGCTTGCTGAGCTTCTTGCCGTCGGGACCGTGGATCAGCGGGATATGCGCCCAGACCGGCACTTCCCAGCCCATGGCATGATAGATCTGCATTTGCCGGGCGGCGTTGTTCAGGTGGTCGTCGCCGCGGATCACATGGGTCACGCCCATGTCGTGGTCGTCCACCACCACCGCATGCATGTAGGTCGGCGTTCCGTCCGAGCGCAGCAGCACCATGTCGTCAAGCTGGTCGTTGCCGAAGCGGACGGTGCCCTGCACCTCGTCCTCGACCACGGTTTCGCCGGTCAGCGGCGCGCGCAGCCGGATGACGTGCGGAAGGTCCGGGTGGCTGGCCGGGTCGGCATCGCGCCAGGGCGAGCGGAACAGGGTCGAGCGGCCCTCTGCGCGCGCCGCCTCGCGGAACTCGGCGATCTCGTCCTGGGTGGCGAAGCAGCGGTAGGCACTGCCGGCATCCAGCATCTGCAGCGCCACCTCGGCATGACGCGGCGCGCGGTCGAACTGGCTGATCACCTCGCCGTCATGGTCGAGCCGGAGCCAGTCGAGCCCGTCGAGGATCGCCCGGGTCGCCTCGGGGGTGGAGCGCGCCCGGTCGGTATCCTCGATCCTGAGCAGGAAGCGCCCGCCGCGGCCGCGGGCATAGAGCCAGTTGAACAGCGCCGTCCGCGCGCCCCCGATATGCAGGAACCCCGTCGGCGAGGGGGCGAAGCGGGTGACGACCTGGGATCGGGACATGGCTGGGGACTCCGTCTGGACGGCCCCCGCATAGTCGCTGGCCGGGGGCGGGTAAAGCCGGTGCGGGACCGGCGCCGGGGCTGCGTTAAGGATTTGGCAACCATGCCGGGGACTGGATGGGGCGGCCGGAAGGCGGAAGCGGAAAGCGGGAGGCCGGGGCGCCATGGCGGTCTGGGTGGCGCGTGTCTGGATGGCGCTGGCCCGGCTGGCGGGCTGGCTGATCCGGCGTGCCGC
>JBGAOK010000150.1:0-5364 GCA_044221805.1 Meridianimarinicoccus sp. | reverse complement strand
GAAGCCGCCATCGCCGCGGCGCGTGCCGCCTTCGACTACGGGCGCTGGTCCGGCCTGTCGGGCAAGGACCGCGCGACGCTCATGCTGAAGGTCGCCGACCTGATCGACCGCGACCGCGAGCGGATCGCCCGGACCGAGACGCTGGAGGCCGGCAAGCCGATCGCCCAGGCAAGGGCCGAGATCGAGGGCGCGGCGGATCTCTGGCGCTATGCCGCGGCCCTGGCGCGCACCCTGTCGGGCGACAGCCACAACAGCCTTGGCCGCGACATGCTGGGCCTCGTGCTGAAGGAGCCGATCGGCGTCGTCTCGATCATCTGCCCGTGGAACTTCCCCTTCCTGATCGTCAGCCAGAAGCTGCCCTTCGCGCTGGCCGCCGGCTGTACCGCGGTGGTCAAGCCCTCCGAGATGACGCCGTCGACCACGGTGATCCTCGGCGAACTGCTGCTCGAGGCCGGGCTGCCCGCGGGGGTGGCGAACATCGTCCTCGGCTATGGCCAGCCGGTGGGGGCTATCCTCACCACCGATCCGCGGGTGGACATGGTGACCTTCACCGGCTCGACCGGGGTCGGCAAGGCCATCGTCGCCGCCGCCGCGCCGACCCTGAAGAAGGTCGCGCTGGAACTGGGCGGCAAGAACCCGCAGGTGATCTTCCCGGATGCCGATCTGGACTCGGCGGTCGATGCCATCGTGTTCGGGGTCTATTTCAACGCCGGCGAATGCTGCAACTCGGGCTCGCGCATCATCGTCCATGAGGACATCGCCGAAGCGGTGACCGAGCGCGTCGTGGCGCTGTCCCGCAAGGTCGCCTTCGGCGATCCGCTGGACGAGGCGACCCAGGTCGGCGCCATCGTCTCGCCCGAGCATCAGGCGAAGATCGACGCCCATGTGCAGGGCGCCATCGCCGCCGGCGCCACCCTGCGCCTTGGCGGCGCGGCGCTGGCGGTGCCCGGGCTGTCCGGGCAGTTCTACCAGCCGACCGTGATCTCGGGCGTGACCCCCGACATGGCGATCGCGCGGGAAGAAGTGTTCGGCCCGGTGCTGTCGGTGCTGACCTTCCGCACCCTGGACGAGGCCGTGGCGCTGGCCAATGCCGCGTCCTACGGCCTCTCGGCCGGGGTCTGGAGCGAAAACGTCCACACCTGCCTCGCCTTCGCGCGCGCGGCGCGGGCCGGCACGGTCTGGACCAACACCTGGATGGACGGCTTCGCCGAACTGCCGTTCGGCGGCGTCAAGGAAAGCGGCCAGGGGCGCGAGCTGGGCCGCTACGGGCTGGAGGAGTTTCTCGAGGTGAAGACCGTACAGATGCGGATCGGCCGCACGCGGGCGCCTTGGGTTTCGGCCGGGTGACACCGGAATCAACACATGCGCAACTCAGGGAGGTTTGAAGATGCGTAGACTGATGGGGACGACGGTCGTGGCGGCGGCGCTTGCCACATCCGCCAGTCTGGCCTTGGCCGAGGATGTCGAGGTGCTGCACTGGTGGACCTCGGGCGGCGAGGCGGCGGCGCTCAACGTCCTGAAGGACGACCTGGCGGGCCAGAGCATCGGCTGGCAGGACATGCCGGTCGCCGGCGGCGGCGGCACCCAGGCGATGACCGTGCTGCGGGCCCGGGTCACCTCGGGCAACCCGCCGACCGCGGTGCAGATGCTGGGCTTCGACTCGCTCGACTGGGCGAAGGAAGGCGTGCTGGCCGACATCACGCCGATCGCCACCGAAGGCAACTGGGGCGCCGTGGTGCCCGAGGCGCTGCAGTTCTTCACCGTCTATGACGGCAAGTGGATCTCGGCCCCGGTGAACGTGCATTCCACCAACTGGGTCTGGGCCAACAAGCCCCTGCTGGCCGAGCTGGGCATCGCGCCCCCGACCACCTGGGACGAACTGGTCGCGGCGATGGAGAAGGTGCAGGCGTCGGGCAAGATCGCCGTCGCCCATGGCGGCCAGCCCTGGCAGGACGCGACGATCTTCGACGCGGTGGTGATGTCGACCGGCGGGCCCGATTTCTACAGGAAGGCCTTCGTCGACCTCGATCCCGAAGCGCTGGGGTCGGACACGATGAAGGAGGCCTTCGACCGCATGACGGTGATCCGCGGCTTCGTCGACCCGAACTTCTCGGGCCGCGACTGGAACCTCGCCACCGCCATGGTGATCAACGGCGACGCCGCGTTCCAGTTCATGGGCGACTGGGCGAAGGGCGAGTTCCTGAATGCCGGCAAGGCGCCCGACCAGGACTTCCTGTGCTTCCGCTTCCCCGGCACCCAGGGCGACGTGACCTTCAACTCGGACGTCTTCGTGATGTTCAAGCAGGGCGACACGGTCTCGGCCGAACAGGGCGCGCTGGCCAAGGCGATCATGTCGCCGGACTTCCAGGCGGCGTTCAACAAGGTCAAGGGGTCGGTCCCGGCGCGCACCGACGTGGACGTCAGCGGCTTCGACGCCTGCGGCCAGAAGGCCTATGCCGAGCTGAAGGCGGCGGCGGCCGGCGGCACCCTGTTCGGGTCGATGGCCCATGGCCACGCCAACCCGGCCTCGGTGAAGAACGCGATCTATGACGTGGTCACCGCCCAGTTCAACGGCGAATACGACAGCGCCACGGCCGTGACCGAGCTGGTCACCGCCGTCGAGCTGGCGCAGTAACCCCGCGCCTTGTCCGGGGGAGCAGCAGCCCTGCTCCCCCACTCGGGAGGAACCCCCATGTCACAGACCGCGTCTCGCACCGCCCCGGGGCGTGCGGGTGGCCGCGACTGGCTCAGCAACGCGCTGCCCCGGCTCGTGCTCAGTCCCAGCTTCGCCATCGTCGTGATCTTCGTCTACGGCTTCATCGGCTTCACCATCCTGCTGTCCTTCACCGACAGCAAGATCCTGCCCTCGTTCGGCTGGGTGGGCTGGCAGAACTACGAGCGGCTGTTCCGGCTGCGGGCCTGGGGCATCGCGGTCGAGAACCTGCTGATCTTCGGCGCGCTCTACATCGTGATCTGCTGCGCGCTGGGGCTGATGCTGGCGATCCTTCTCGACCAGAAGATCCGCGCCGAGGGCTTCATCCGCACCGTCTACCTTTACCCGATGGCGCTGAGCTTCATCGTCACCGGGACGGCGTGGAAATGGTTCCTCGATCCCGGCATCGGCCTGCAGGCCGTGGTGCGAAGCTGGGGCTGGGAAAGCTTCACCTTCGAGTGGATCAAGGACAGCGACATGGCGATCTATACGATCGTCATCGCCGCAGTCTGGCAGACCAGCGGGTTCGTGATGGCGATGTTCCTGGCCGGGCTCCGCGGCATCGACAACGAGGTGATGAAGGCGGCGCAGATCGACGGCGCCTCGACCTTCGCGCTTTACCGCCGCATCGTCATCCCGCAGCTGCGCCCCGCCTTCATGTCGGCCTTCGTGGTTCTGGCCCACATGGCGATCAAGTCCTACGACCTGATCATCGCCCTGACCGGCGGCGGACCCGGCACCGCGACCGAACTGCCCGCGACCTTCATGTATTCCTACACCTTCACCCGCAACCAGATGGGCATCGGCGCCGCCTCGGCGGTGATCATGCTGATGTCGATCGCGGCGATCATGGTGCCGTTCATCTGGTCGGAACTCAGGGAGAAGAAGTGATGGCCACCGCCGCAGCCCCCGCGACCACCGCCGCCCAGTCCCAGGTCATCAGGACCGGCGCCGGTACCCGCTTCGTGATCTACACGATCCTGACCCTGTTCTGCCTCTACTACCTGCTGCCGCTCTACGTGATGGTGGTGAACTCGCTGAAGCCGCTGAGCGAGATCCAGGCCGGCGGCATGATGTCCCTGCCGCGGGACTGGACGCTCGCACCCTGGGGCAGCGCCTGGTCCACCGCCCAGATCGGGGTCGAGGCGACGGGCCTGCGCCCGTTCTTCCTGAACTCGATCCTGATGGTCGTCCCTGCCGTGGCGATCTCGACCCTTCTGGGGGCGATGAACGGCTATGTGCTGACCAAGTGGCGTTTCCGCGGCGACACCTGGGTGTTCGGGCTGCTGCTGTTCGCCTGCTTCATCCCGTTCCAGATCGTGCTGATCCCGATGGCGCGGCTTCTGGGCCTTATGGGGCTGGCGGGCACCGTGCCGGGGCTGATCTTCGTCCACCTGGTCTACGGCATCGGTTTCTCGACGCTCTACTTCAAGAACTACTACCAGCAGTTCCCGACCGAACTGGTGCGCGCGGCGATGATCGACGGCGCCGGCTTCTTCACCATCTTCCGGCGGATCATGCTGCCGTCCTCGGGGCCGATCGCGGTGGTCTGCATCATCTGGCAGTTCACCAACATCTGGAACGACTTCCTGTTCGGCGCCTCGTTCTCGGACTTCGACAGCCAGCCGATGACGGTGGCGCTGAACAACCTCGTGCAGTCCTCGACCGGGGTGAAGGAATACAACGTCCATTTCGCCGGGGCGATCATGGCCGCCCTGCCCACCCTCCTCGTCTACGTCGTCGCCGGCCGCTACTTCGTGCGCGGTCTGATGGCGGGCTCCGTGAAAGGCTGAACCCATGGGTTTCCTCGACATCCAGCGCGCCACCAAATCCTACGGCGCCGTCAAGATCCTCCACGAAACCGACATCTCGATCGAGGAGGGCGAGTTCCTCGTCCTCGTCGGCCCCTCGGGCTGCGGAAAGTCCACGCTGCTGAACATGATCGCGGGTCTGGAGGAGGTCACCTCGGGCGACATCTCGATCAAGGGACGGTCGATGACGGGCGTCCGGCCCGCCGACCGCAACATCGCCATGGTGTTCCAGTCCTACGCGCTCTACCCCAACATGAACGTCGGCCAGAACATCGTCTTCGGGCTCGAGATGCATGGCGTGCCGAAGCCCGAGCGCGACAAGGCGATGAACCAGGTCGCGGAACTGTTGCAGATCAAGCACCTCCTCGACCGCAAGCCCGGCCAGCTCTCCGGCGGCCAGCGCCAGCGGGTCGCCATGGGCCGGGCGCTGGTGCGCAACCCGGACGTGTTCCTGTTCGACGAACCGCTGTCGAACCTGGACGCCAAGCTGCGCGTCGACATGCGCACCGAGATCAAGAAGCTGCACCAGAAGCTGAAGACCACCATCGTCTACGTCACCCATGACCAGATCGAGGCGCTGACGCTGTCGACCCGGATCGCGGTGATGTTCGGCGGCCATGTCCAGCAACTGGGCACGCCGAAGGAGGTCTACGACAACCCGTCCAACATCTTCGTGGCGGGCTTCATGGGCTCGCCCTCGATGAACCTGTTCCCGGCGCGGATCGCGGTCGAGAACGGCCGGGCGGTGGCGAAGGCGCGGCTGGGCGACGGCGCCGACGCGACCCTGCCCTTCGCCGAGGGCCGCGGCTTCGAACGCCAGGACGGGCGCCAGATCGTGCT
>JBGAOK010000149.1:0-6171 GCA_044221805.1 Meridianimarinicoccus sp. | reverse complement strand
GGGCAGACGCAGCTCGACGCAGACGTCGCCGAAATATTGCGCGTTGAACGGCGCGCCAAGGCGGATCGACCCGGCCTCTCCGTAGAACATCATCTCCTGCGACGGGGCCATCCGGGTCGAGACCACGGCGTTGTAGGTGAAACCCGGGAATTCGGCCGCGATCCGGGTGAAGGCGTCGAAGCCCGATTCCCAGCGGATGCTGGACTGGATCGCGACCGGCTCGGCGCCGGTGACGAAGCGGGTCGAGCCGATCACGTAGACGCCGATGTCGCGCAGGGCGCCGCCGCCCATCGCGGCCTGGTTGCGGATGTTGGCAAGGTCGGCACGGTTGTCGAAGGAGAACACCCCCTCCACATGCACCAGCCGGCCGATCGCGCCCTCGGCGACCAGTTGCCGGGCGCGCTGCCACTGGGGATGGAAGACGATCATGTAGGCCTCGGCGGCCAGCTTGCCGGAGGCGTCGCGGGCGGCGATCAGCCGGTCGAACTCGTCCGCCTGCATCGCGGCGGGCTTCTCGACCAGCACATGCTTGCCCGCTTCCAGCGCCTTCAGCGTCCATTCCACATGCAGGGAATTCGGCAGCGGGTTGTACACCGCGTCGATGTCCGGATCCGCCAGCAACGCCTCGTAGCTGTCATGCACCCTGAGGTCGGGAGCAATGTCGCGGAACGGCCCCGCCCGATCCGGCGAACGGGTCGCCAACGCCGCCAGCCTGCCGCCGGCGGCGGCGTGCAGCGCCGGCCCCATGTGCTCGCGCGCAAAATTCGACGCGCCCAGAATGCCCCAGTTGATCACGCCCATGACCCGGCCCTCCCCCGCCTTGACCGGTCCGGTCTAGCAGGCGCGGGAGCCGGGCGAAAGCAGGCGCAGGCCGTCACGCGTCGACGGTCAGGCCCCGCCGGGCGGCAAGCTCGCGCATCCGCTTCTGCAGCTTCTCGAAGGCGCGCACCTCGATCTGGCGGATCCGCTCGCGGCTGACGTCATAGCGGGTCGACAGATCCTCCAGCGTCACCGGCTCGTCCTGCAGGCGGCGCTGCATCAGGATGTCCTTCTCGCGTTCGTTCAGGACCCCCATCGCCTCGGCCAGCAGCTCGCGCCGGACGCTCAACTCGTCGGCCTCGGCATAGTTGCCGGCCTGGTCGGCGCCTTCGTCCTCAAGCCAGTCCTGCCACTGGGTGGCGCTGTCCTCGTCCGAGCCGACCATGGCGTTCAAGGAGGCATCGCCCCCCGACAGCCGGCGGTTCATCGAGATGACTTCCTCTTCGGTCACGTTCAGGTCGTGGGCGATGCGCGCCACGTTCTCGGGCCGAAGATCGCCCTCTTCCAGCGCGCCGATGCGCGACTTCGCCTTGCGCAGGTTGAAGAACAGCTTCTTTTGCGCCGAGGTTGTGCCCAGCTTCACCAGGCTCCAGGACCGCAGGATGTATTCCTGGATCGAGGCGCGGATCCACCACATGGCATAGGTCGCCAGCCGGAACCCCTTCTCGGGGTCGAAGCGCTTGACGGCCTGCATCAGGCCGACGTTCGCTTCCGAGATCACCTCGGCCTGGGGCAGGCCATAGCCGCGATAGCCCATGGCGATCTTCGCGGCCAGTCGCAGGTGCGAGGTGACCATCTTGTGGGCAGCCTCGGTATCCTGATGCTCGACCCAGCGCTTGGCGAGGATGTATTCCTCCCCCGGATCCAGCATCGGAAAGCGCCGGATCTCCTGCAGGTACCGGTTCAGCCCCTGTTCGGGGGAAGGTGCGGGAAGATTGGCATAGCTCGCGGTGGACATTGTCCCTCGGTCCTGATGTTCAGTGCTTTAACATTTATGGGCGCTGTCCGTTTCGTTTTCAAGGCGATGGCGCGCACAGGTCGTGTTCGTCAGACCGCAGGCAGGCTCAACGCCGCGATCAGATCACGGAAATCCTGCGGCAGGGGCGAGGTGAAGGCCATCCACTTCTTCGTGACCGGATGCTCGAAGCCCAGCGTCGCCGCGTGCAGCGCCTGGCGCGGAAACGCCGCTGCTGCCGCCACGGCCGCGGGCGGGAAGGCGCGCGACGACAGGCGGCGGCGCGCCCCATAGGTCTGGTCGCCGATCAGCGCGTGCCCGGCATGGGCCATGTGGACGCGGATCTGGTGGGTGCGCCCGGTCTCGAGCCAGCAATCGCGGCGCTCCGGGGCGTGCTTCGAAGGTCTTCCACGACCGGGCACGGCGGACGCGCCGTTCGCGCCGCGCCAGCACCGCCTGGCGCTGCCGGTCCGTAGGGTGCCGGCTGATCTGCTGGCGAGCGGATCACCGCTCCGGTTCGAATCCCACGCCCGCCAGCCCGGCGAGCCGGACGCCGGCATCGGGCAGGCCATGACCAGCTCGGTAAAGGCGTTCGACGTCATGGGCCTTGAACTGGCGGGCAAGGCCGTGATGATGGCCCGGCGACCTCGCCGCGACCAGCAGGCCGCCGTAGTGGTGGTCCTTGTCGAGGGTGGACGATGTCCTCAAGGCGCCGCCCGCTGTTGCCGATCCTCGATGGAATGCCGCCATTGGGCGATCAGCATGACCAGCGCGTTGCGGCAGCGCCGGCGGCCACCATGCCCGCCGGCTTGTCGATGACAATCAGGTCGGTGACCCCGGGAACACCACCGCCAGAGGGATCGCCCGCCCAGCAGGTCGGGCCGCACGTCGACGACGGTCAGATCCAGCACCTCGCCACCGCGCCGTCCCGCCGGACCGCGCCGTCGGCGATCAGCCGGGCGATCCGCGACCACCAGCGCGGCCCCGGCCGGCACGTCCCGGGCTCGGCCTTGGGGAGCCGCGCCGGCGGGTCGGGCCATGATCCGGACTCCGCTACGGGGCGGCGTTGCAAGAACCTCGGGCCGCGGCGGGAAGCGATGTCTTAGCCCGGGGCCGCCGCCTTGTCATCCGCCCTGCGCCGGGCTAGGGCGAAGGCGCCGGTCCCGGGCGCCCGCCCGCAGGGGCGGCGGGACCGAGGATGACAAAAGGCCACCGCTCCGCCATGGATGACGCCCCTTCGCCCGAACCCGCCAACCTGCGCTTCCTGCGCCTGCTGGTCACGGTGCTGACCACGGTGATGATCCTGGGCATCGCCGCGGTGGTGGGCCTTCTGATCCTGCGCCTGTCGACGCCGCCGCGCCCCACCCTGCCCGAGGCCGTGACCCTGCCCGACGGCGTCCGCGCCGATGCGGTGACCTTCGGCGCCGGCTGGTATGCGGTGGTGACCGACGCCGACACCATCCTGATCTTCGACAGCGCCAGCGGAAAGCTGCGCCAGAGCGTGACGATCGCGCCCGCGGCTCAGTAGCCGTCGCCCGACTTGCCGCGGAACACCCAGTAGACGCCGATCGTATAGACGAGCACCACCGGCAGGGCGACCGCCCCGGCATAGAACAGGAACCGGAGCGACGCCTCGGGCGCCGCCGCCTGCGCCACGGTCAGCCCGTAGGGGATCATGTAGGGCCACATCAGCGTGCCCAGCGTCGCGAAGGCGGCAGCGAAGGCCAGCGCGGTCAGCGCGAAGGGCAGCCAGTCCCAACGCGCCCGCGCCGTGGCGATCACCCCGAGCAGGGCATAGAAGCTGATCCCGGCACAGATCAGGCTGGGCACCCCGAAGCGCGCCGCCGCCTGCCGCAGCCCGGGCGAGATGTCGAGCAGCATCGCCGCCGCCACCGCCGGGCCCAGCACCGCCAGCACGCCCAGCCCCAGCCAGAACACCCGCCCGGCGGCCCAGTCGCGCAAGGCGCCCTCGCCCTTCAGCATCAGCCAGCCGGCGCCCAGCAGGGCATAGCCCGCAACCAGCCCGATGCCGGTCAGGATCGGGAACGGGTGCAGCCAGTCGAACGGCCCGCCGGCGAACTGCCCGTCGGCGACCGGCACGCCGCGCATCAGCCCACCGACCGCCGCCCCCTGCACGAAGGCCACCACCACCGAGCCACCGCAAAAGGCGCGGTCCCACAGCGCCTTGCGGCGCCGGCTGCGGTGGCGGAACTCGAACGCCACACCGCGGAACACCAGCCCGGCCAGCATCAGCAGCACGGGAAGATAGAAGGCGCCAAGGAACACCGCATAGACCGCCGGGAAGGCAGCGAAGAGGCTCGCCCCGATCACCACGAGCCAGGTCTCGTTGCCGTCCCAGACCGGGGCGATGGTGGCGATCATCCGGTCGCGCAGGGTCCGGGTCGGCGCGGTGCCCGACAGGATGCCGACGCCCAGGTCGAAGCCGTCGAGGATGACGTAGATCAGGATCGAGGCGGCGATGACGCCGGCCCAGAACAGCGCCATGGTGCTGGGTTCGGCCATCTCAGCGCCTCCCCCGGCCCGGGCCGCCTTCCGAGAACGCCAGAGGCCGCGACGGGGTCGCGTCGGGGACCGGGCGCGCCGGGCCCAGGCCGTCGCGCAGCAGCCGGTAGATATAGGTGATCCCGAAGCCCATGCAGACGGTATAGACCAGCCCGTAGACGGCGAGCGAGACCAGCACGTCCCCGGTTCTGAGCGACGGCGTCACCGCGTCGGCGGTGCGCAAGAGGCCGTAGACCACCCAAGGCTGGCGGCCGACCTCGGCGGTGTACCAGCCCGCGAGGGTGGCCACAAAGCCCGAGGGGAAGGACAGGAAGGCCACCCACAGGAACCAGCGCGCCCGGTCGACCCGGCCGGCAAGGCGCAGCGCCACGCCCCCCCAGGACACGGCCAGCATCACGAGGCCCATGCCCACCATGATGCGGAAGCCGAAGAACGGGATCAGCACCGGCGGCCGATCCGCGGGCGGAAAGCCGGTCAGCCCGGGCATCGGTGCGTCCCAGCGTCCGGTGGCGATCAGGCTGCCGATCCCCGGCGTCGCAATGGCGAACAGGTTGCGCTCGCGACTGGCATCGGGCCAGGCCAGCCAGACCTCGGTCCCGGGCTGTTCGGCGCGCCAGCGCGCCTCGATCGCGGCGAACTTGGCCGGCTGGTGTTCATAGACGTAAAGCCCGCTCAGGTGGCCCAGAATGATCTGCGCCGGGATCAGCACCGCGGCCAGCCCGCAGCCCCAGTGCAGCATCACCTTCGCCTCGTCCCGGTGGACGCCGCGCAGCAGGTACCAGGCCCCGGTGGCGATCACGCACATGGCAGTCGTCAGGAACGCCGCCAGCACCATGTGCGGCCAGCGCACCAGCATCACCGGCCCCAGCACGATCGCCCGCCAGTCGGTCGGCACGATGCGCCCGTCGACGACGGCATGGCCCACCGGCACCTGCATCCACGAGTTGTTGGCGAGGATCCAGAACGACGAGGACATCGTCCCCAGCGCGACCATGCAGCAGGACAGGAAATAGACGCCGGGGCCGACCCGGCGGCGGCCCATCAGCATGACGCCGAAGAAGGTCGCTTCCAGCAGGAAGGCGGTGAAGGCCTCGTAGCCCAGCAGCGGGCCCTGGATCGAGCCGGTGCGTTCCGCCAGCACGCCCCAGTTGGTGCCGATCTGGAAGGCCATGACGATGCCGGTGACCACGCCCATGGCGAAGGAGACGGCGAAGACCCGCAGCCAGAAGTCGAAGACCCGGCCATAGACCGCCCGCCGGGTGAACAGGCTCAGCCCTTCCAGCGTGGCGAGCCAGGCGGCAAGGCCGATGGTGAAGGCGGGGAAGATGATGTGGAAGCTCACCACGAAGGCGAACTGGAGGCGCGAGAGCAGGACGGGATCGAGGTCCATCGACGTCTCCGGGCTTGCACGTCGCCCGGACCCAAACCGTGGCGCGCCCGTCTGCAACCGCACGGCGGGGCCCCGGCTAACCGAGGGCTGGCCGCAGCCTCGCCGGAACGCCCCATCCGGTCAATGGCGGCGACGGGTCAGAACAGGTCGTGCTGCCCTGCGGATGGCACCGCGGCGGCAGGACCGGAAGGGTTCGGGGGAATGGCAGGGGATCGGGCCGCGCTGGCCGTCTGGTCCCCGGTGCCTGCCGGACTATCTGGTGCGGTCGAGAAGACTCGAACTTCCACGGGAGTTACCCCACAGCGACCTCAACGCTGCGCGTCTACCAATTCCGCCACGACCGCTCGTGCCAGACAGTGGGCGGGGTTTAGCCGAGTGATCCTGCGATGTGAAGCGGTTTTTTCGCCCGTTCCGGGGACCTGCGGGACTGTAGAAAACGGCCCTTCGGGCGTCGGCCGCCGCCCCCGGACAGGGCCGCCTCGAC
>JBGAOK010000024.1:0-39989 GCA_044221805.1 Meridianimarinicoccus sp. | reverse complement strand
GCCTTGCCCTGGTTCAGCATGGCCCGGGCGATGGTGTGGCGCGTGGTGAGGGTGTCGGGATGGTCCTTGCCCATGACCCGCTCCATGTCGGGGAGGAGGGCGCGGAGCGCGGCCTCCGCCGCCGCGGCCCTGCCCTGGTGCAGCATGGCCTGCGCGATTTCCCATCGGATGGTCAGGTGGTCGGGCGCGTTCCGGCCCGGGCCGTTCGGACCGACGCAGACCGTTTCGGCGCGCAGAAAGATCGTCTCGGCCCGCCGGTAATGGCCGCGGTCGACCTGTCGTCGGCCGACAGCGAGATGTGCTGCGAAGTTGCCTGCGGATGCTTCGAGTTGTGCGCGCAGGCGGGCATCCTCCTCGCGCCTTTCCGCTTCGGCGCGGTCGGCGGGCGGCGCCGATTCGATCCGGATCAGCGCCTCGATCTCGTCAAGCTGGTCCCGCGCCTCGCGATCGCCGGGCGCGCAGGCGACGACGCCGTGTGCGTAAGTGCGCGCCTGCTTCAGCCCGGACAGCCCGTCCTCGTAGCGCGCGAGAAAATGGGCGACGAGGACGCGCTGCGATTCCAGCGCTGCGCGGTTCTGGTGCGCCAGATAGGCCATGGCGATCCTAGGCGCTGCCTCGCTCTGGTCCCGCTGGGCAATGGCCAGCGATTTCAGGACCTCGCCGGGATCGTGGCGCCGCAATTCCCGGATCTGATCCGCCTGCATCCGGATCGACTGCTTCTGCTCGTCGTTCTCGCGGCACTTTTCTTCGTACTTGATGGCATGGACCGCCCTCTGCCGGGCATTCCAGCCACGGATCGCCGCGAAGGCGGACAGGACTGCCGCTATCGAGCCAATTAAGGCGGTCCATGTTGCGAGGGGCGACGCTACCTTCAGATCCTGAAGGACCGAAATCAGAAAGTCGATGAACGAATCCATTTGGCCGCTGCCCGAACTGACCGTAGGTGCCCGATCAGGCTGCCGGTTTCAGGGCACGCTGTAAACGATCAACCCCCGGTATGGCTCATATGGCGCGACATCTGTCCGTCCGGGCGCTGCCGGGAATAGTCGAAGGCGTGGCCCTTCGGCTTGCGCGCGATGGCGGCGCGGATCGCCTCGGTCACCGGGGCGTCGTCGTCGGGATGGGCGCGCAGCGGGCTGCGCAGGTCGGCGCGGTCTTCCTGCCCCAGGCACATGTAGAGCTCGCCCGTGCAGGTCACCCGGACCCGGTTGCAGCTTTCGCAGAAGTTGTGGGTGAGCGGGGTGATGAAGCCGATCTTCTGGCCGGTCTCGGCCAGCCGCACATAGCGCGCCGGCCCGCCGCTGCGTTCGGCCAGGTCGACCAGGGTGAAGCGCGTGGCCAGCTGGGCGCGCAGGTCGGCCAGCGGCCAGTACTGGGCCAGCCGGTCCTCGGTGCCGAGATCGCCCATCGGCATGACCTCGATGAAGGTCAGGTCCAGGTCGCGCCCGGCGCACCACGCCACCAGGTCGAACAGTTCGTCCTCGTTCACGCCCTTCAGGGCGACGGTGTTGATCTTGACCCTGAGACCCGCCGCCTGCGCCGCGTCGATCCCCCGCAGCACCTGATCGAGCCGACCCCAGCGGGTGATCTCGGCGAACCGCGCCGGATCGAGGGTGTCGAGCGAGACATTGACCCGACGCACCCCGGCCGAGGCCAGGTCGCCGGCGAAGCGGTCGAGCTGCGAGCCGTTGGTGGTCAGGGTCAGCTCGTCCAGTGCCCCCGATTCGAGGTGCCGGGCCATTTCCCGGAAGAAGGTCATGATGTTGCGCCGCACCAGCGGTTCGCCCCCGGTGATCCGCAGCTTTCGGACCCCCAGCCCGATGAAGGCGCTGCACAGCCGGTCGAGTTCCTCGAGCGTCAGCAGCTCGCGCCTGGGCAGGAAGCTCATGTGCTCGGACATGCAATAGACGCAGCGGAAGTCGCAGCGGTCGGTGACCGAGACCCGGAGGTAGCGGATCGGGCGGGCGAAGGGATCGGTCAGCGGAAGGCTCATCGGCGTGTCCGTCCTGTGCAGATTCCTCAGTTTAGGCCCCATGACAGGGATGTCCAAGGCGACATTCGGCTACGTTGCCGCTTCTCACGCGAAGGTGCTGGTCGTAGACTGACCCTGTCCGGGGGGAGGGAACAATGCGATGCACAGGATCACGAGGCGCGCTGCGGTGCTGGTCGCGGCGGTGCTGGCCGGCACCGCTGGTGCCCAGACGGAAGGTCCCGACCCGGGCGCGGTCGAGCCACCACCGCCCCGACCGGAAGCCGGGGCGTCAGCACCGGCGCCCGAGGCGACCGCAGCGGCCGCGGGCGTGCAGGACACCCTGCTGACCGAGGCCGAGCTCGAGAAGCTGGTGGCGCCGGTGGCGCTCTATCCCGACACGGTGCTGATCCAGATCCTCGTCGGTGCGACCCAGCCGCTGGATGTGGTGAAGGCCGAACGCTTCCTGTCCGACAACGTGGGCGCCGACCCGGCCGCCCTGAAGCCCGAGATCGAGGCGCAGGGCTGGGATCCGTCGGTCGAGGTTCTGGCCACCGCCTTCCCCGACGTGGTCACCGACATGGCCACCCACATCGAATGGACCGAGACCATGGGCGACGCGATGCTCGCCCAGAGCGATGACGTGATGTCCGCGGTGCAGGTGATGCGCCGGCAGGCGATCAATACGGGCGCCCTGCTCAGCGGTCCCGAGCAGACCGTGGTCGAGGAACCCGCCGCGGAAGGCAGCAGCGACGTGGTGGTGATCACGCCGACCAACCCGCAGACCGTCTATGTGCCGCAATATGCGCCGCAGGAGGTCTATCCCGAGACCTTCGGCCTTGACGTGACCGACCTGCTGATCGGCGGCGCCGTCACCTTCGGCGCGGTCGCCCTGATCGACGAGATCTTCGAGGACGACGACGACTGGGACGATTACTGGGGCTGCCGCAACTGCGGCGGCTGGGATGGCGGGCCGATCGTGCGCGACCCGGAGTACGACATCGACATCGACGGTGACGTCTCGATCAACGGGCGCGAGATCAACCGCGGCGACCGTGACCTGACGCTGGACGGCAACCGGGTCGGCTGGACGCCGGATCCGGCGCGCCGGACCGAGGCCCAGACCAAGATCGCCGACAAGCGGGCGGCGGGCGGCAGCGGCATCAGGGTCGACCGACCCGAGGGCCGGAGCGACGAGTTGCGCAACAAGCTCAGCAGCCAGACCGGCGCCGCAAACATCGCGCGGGGCGACGGTGAAGGGCTTTCGGCGGCGGCCGGTGCCGGCCTTGCCGCCGGTGCCGGAGCGGCCGCGGGCGCGGCGCTGGCCGGCCGGGGCACCGGCGACGGGCCGAAGATCGACCGCGGCGACGGGAAGGCCGCGGCCAAGGCGGATGCGATCCGCAACACGAAGCAGCTCGACGGCGGATCCGGCGCGGCGCGCGAGCGTGCGGCCAGCGCCCAGGCCGGCGGTGGCGGGACCAAGGCAGCGGCCGCAAAGTCTGCGGTGGCCAAGAAGCCGGCCGCCGCGACCCGGCCCGCCAACCTGAAGGCCGACGGCGCCAAGATCCAGAAGCCGAAGGGCCAGGCCTTGCAGAAGAGCGCCTCGGGGAACCGGACCAAGGCGGCCTCCAGCCGTGGCAAGACGGCCAAGGCCAAGAACGTGAAACGGAGATGAGCGCCATGACCCGGATTTCCGCCGCCGCGTTTCTGTTCGTGCTGGCCGCAGCCCCGGCCGGCGCCGACCCGGCCGACTATGCCTCTCCGCAGGACGCGCTGGACGCGATGGTCGCGGCGCTCGAGGCCCATGACCGCTCGGCGGTGCTGACGGTGTTCGGGCCGGAAGCCGAGGACCTGCTTTCCACCGGCGACCCGGCCGAGGACCAGCGCCGCCGGGAGGCGCTGCTCGCCGCCTATGGCGAGGGCTACCGCTTCCAGCCGCGGGCCGAGGGCGGCGTCGAGATCCTGCTCGGCGCCGACGGCTGGCCGTTCCCGATCCCGCTGGTGCGCGATGGCGCCGTCTGGCAGTTCGACATCGCCGCCGGGCGCGAGGAAGTGGCCGACCGCGAGATCGGGCTGAACGAACTCGACATCATCGACCTGATGCAGGCCTATGTGGACCTGCAGGCCGAGTACCGGCTGGTCGACCATGACGGCGACGGGGTGAGGGAATTCGCCGCCTCGATCATCTCGACCGAGGGACACCGCGACGGGCTCTACTGGGACGGCGAGGACAGCCCTATCGGCATCGGAATGGCGCGGGCCTCGGCCGACGGGTTCAATGACGGGGTGGCGGACCACGCCCCCGATCCCTACCGGGGCTATTATTTCCGCATCCTCGATGCGCAAGGTCCGGCTGCACCCGGCGGGGCGCTGACCTATCTGGTCAATGGCCACATGCTGGCCGGGCACGCCCTGATCGGCTTCCCGGCAGTCTATGGCGAGACCGGGGTGACCACCTTCGTAGTGGCCGAGAACGGCGTCGTTTATGGCGCCGACCTGGGACCCGACACGGTCGAACTGGCCGATGCGATCGACGCCTTCGACCCCGGCACCGACTGGCAGCCGGTGGACTGACGAACCCCGCCCGGCCAGGCTCGCGCTGCCCCCTTCCGGACGCGGGCGGCGCGGGCTATGCCGGCGCCGGACCGGCAGAGAGGGGTATACGCATGCCGACGGTGGTCTTCGATCTGGACGGGACGCTGGCCGATACCTCGGCCGACCTGATCGCCGCGGCCAATGCGGTGTTCCGCTCCCGCGGCCTGGGCGACCTGCTGGATCCCGCGCGCGACCAGTCCACCGCGTTCCGGGGCGGGCGGGCGATGCTCCGGCTGGGCTATGCCCGCGCCGGGGAGGGCTTCGGCGAGGCCGACGTGGAGGTGGGTTACCGTCCCCTGCTAGATGCCTATGGCGCGGCGATCGACGTCCATACCCGGCTCTATCCCGGCGCTGCCGAGGCGGTGGAGCGGCTGCGGGCAGCCGGTTATCGCACCGCCGTCTGCACCAACAAGCCCGAAGCCCTCGCCGAGGTCCTGCTGACCCGGCTCGGTCTGCGCGGTGCCTTCGGGGCGCTGGTCGGAGCGGACACCCTGCCGATGCGCAAGCCCGACCCGCGGCCCTTCGCCCTGTCGGTCACCCGCGCGGGCGGCGACCCCGCCCGGGCGCTGCTGGTGGGGGACACCGAGACCGACCGGGCGACCGCCCGGGCCGCTTCCATTCCCTGCGTTCTGGTGACCTTCGGACCCGAAGGTCCGGCCGTGGCCGCGCTGGCGCCCGAGGCGCTGCTCGATCATTTCGACGGGCTTGACGCGGTCGTGGCGTCGTTGCTGCCGCTGGGGTGAGGCGAGCGCTGCGGTCCGACCGGTACGAGACCGGGGGAGCTCCCGCCCGTCTTCACCCCCCGCTTGCGCGGCGGGCTCATCCCGTTGGGCCGTGCCGCGCGCGTGCCGCGCGCGGCGCCTCCGGCGGGAGTATTTGAGCCAAGAAGAAGGCCACGAAGATGGCCAGGAAGAAGGCCAAGACGAAGGACCGTGTCGACCCGTGTAGCCCGCGCCGGGGGGCCGCCCGGGAGGTGGCGATTCCGGAGCGCGGCCGGAGACTCGGCGAGTCTGGCAGGCCGAGGCGGCCTGCGCGCCTTGGCGGCGCGAGGTGGAAAGAGGCCCGGACGCTTCTGGTAACGGGATCACCGGATCTGGCCGCCTCGCAGGAAGGGTGTCGCCGCGCCGCGCAGCGGCGCCTGGCCCAACGGGATGAGCCCGCCGCGCCAGCGGGGGGCGAAGACGGGCGGGAGGCTTCCCGGGCCGGGGCCTGCGGCCCCGGCGCCTTGACCCGACCGGAGCGATCGGCGAGCCTTCGGTCATGGCAGAGGTGTTCCGCGGCGTCTTCACCCAGCAGCTTCCGATCCCGCCCGAGGCCGAGGCCGCGGCGCTTGCGGTGCTGCGGTCGGGCCGGCTGCATCGCTACAACCTCGCCCCCGGCGAGACGGGCGAAACGGGTGCGCTCGAGAGCGAGTTCGCCGCCGCCATGGGCGCGCGGTACAGCCTTGCGGTCGCCTCGGGCGGGCAGGCGCTGGCGCTGGCGCTGCGGGCCGCTCACGTTGCGCCGGGCGATCCGGTGCTGACCAATGCCTTCACCTTGGCCCCGGTGCCCGGCGCCATCGCCGGGATCGGCGCCCGGCCGGTCTTCGTCGAGATCACCGACCGGCTGACCATCGACCTGGACGACCTCGCGGCCAAACTGCCCCGGGCACGGGTGCTGCTGCTGTCGCACATGCGCGGCCACAGCGCCGACATGGACCGGGTGATGGCGCTGTGCGGCGCGGCGGGGGTCCGGGTGATCGAGGACTGCGCCCATACCATGGGGGCGCGCTGGCGCGGCGTGGCCTCGGGGCGGCACGGGCTGGCGGGCTGCTATTCGACCCAGACCTACAAGCACCTGAATTCGGGCGAGGGCGGGCTGATCGTCAGCGACGATGCCGACCTGATCGCGCGGGCGACCTGGATGTCGGGGTCCTACATGCTGCACGACCGGCACCCGGCCGGGCCGGGGCCCGGGGCCTATGGTACGACCATGTGGACAGACCCGAACCTGTCGGCGCGGATGGACCACCTGCGCGCCGCGATCCTCAGGCCCCAGCTGCGCGCCCTGGCGGCGACCTGTGCGGCCTGGACCGAACGCTACCGGGTGGTCGAGGCCGGGCTTGCCGGCGCCCCCTTCCTGCGCCTGATCTCGCGCCCGGCCGAGGAGGACTTCGTCGGCTCGTCCTTCCAGTTCCGGCTGCCGGGCTGGTCCGCCGCGGCGATCGCCGGTTTCGTCGCCGCCTGTGCCGGCCGCGGGGTCGAGCTGAAATGGTTCGGCGCGCCGCAGCCCCAAGGCTTCACCTCGCGCTACGACCATTGGCGCTATGCCGCGCCCGAGCCCTTGCCGCAGACCGACCGGGTTCTGGCGGAGCTGATCGACATGCGGCTGCCGCTGAGCTTCAGCCTGGAGGACTGCGCGCTGATTGCGCGCATCCTTTGCGACGAGCTGAGCCGTGCGGCGGCAAAGGGGGCGGTCGCGCGGCGGGAGGCGGCGGAATGACGGGACGGCTGGCCGGTCTTGTCCTCATGGCACTGGCGCTGGCCGCCGCGCCTGCACCTGCCCAGAATGCGGCTCCGGCGTCGGAACCGGCACCGGAATGGGTTGCAAAGGTCACCACCTGCCTCGACGGGGCCAGCGACCGAACCGACGCGCAGGCCTGCATCGGCATCGTGGCCACCGCCTGCCAGGATGGCGGCGCCGGGACCACGCTGGCGATCGCGGAGTGTCTGGCGGCGGAAACCCGGGTCTGGGACGGGCTGCTGAACGGGCTCTGGCCCGAGGTCATGGCGCTGGCCCGCAGCCAGGATGCCGGGCGGGGCGATGGCACCACCGCCAGCGCCGACAGCCTGCGCGCGGCGCAGCGCGCCTGGATCGGTTTCCGCGACGCCGAGTGCGGCTGGGGCTGGCAGCGCTGGTCCGAAGGCACGATCCGCAGCATCGTGGCCGGGGACTGCCAGATGCGCCGCACCGCCGGACGGGTGCTCGACTTCCGCGACTGGCTGGCCGGAGGCTGAGCCGCCCCGGTGCCCCCTGCGGGGCCGGTCAGCCGCGCAGCATCTCCAGCGCCGCCTCGCGGATTTCCTGGGTGCGGCGGGTCAGGGCGTTCTTCCGGGCCTCCCAGTCGGGCAGGCTGCGGCAGAACTCGATCCGGCCGTCGCTGAACACGTTGACCACATGGCCCGGGTCGATCGACCGGGCGGCGCCGGTGGTGATGGTGCCGTCCTCGCCGTCCTGTTCCACATGGACGACCGTCTGCAGCAGCTTCGCCGCCGGGCTGGTGCCCAAGGTCACGGCGAGGTCGAACACCACCAGGTCGACGCCAGCGGGAAGGTTGTCGCAGTTCAGCGCGTTCCAGTAGTTGCCGCGCAGGATCTCGCGGGCCTCGTCCCGGGTCAGGCTTTGCAGGCCCTCGAGCGTGACCGGCACGCCATGGAAGGCGGCCAGCATCTTCAGCGGGATGCCCAGACGGCGCGTGCCGTCGCCGTCGGCGCCGCGCAGGGGCAAGGCGGCGCTTTCCTGAGCGAACACCAGATCGGCGCAGCGGCCGACTGGCGGGTATCCTTCGGCCGGACGCCAGTCCGGGGCGGTGCCTCGGCGGCCGCCATCCGTTCCAGCAGTGCAGCGGTCTGGCGAGTCTGCTCGCTGACGATCTCGCGGGTGACCCGGGCGTGCTGCAAGTTGGCGACCCCGGTGCGGAACCGGTCGAGTTCGTCGGCCCGGCGCTTTGCCTCGGCCTCGGCCTGAACCCGGTCTGCCTCGACCTCGATCTCGGCCAGGCGGACGCGAAGCTTGGCCGAGATTTTCGGATCCTACAGCCTCGTTCGGCGACGACAACGCCCTTTGTGCCCGGCACCTGCTTCACCGCGTCGGCCGGCTCCTGCACGACGCGGGGCAACGCCCGGTCGGCCAGGCGCTTCGCCAGGCCGGGAACGAGCGAGACCGCGAGCGAGACGAGCGGGGGCAGGACGACGGGCATGGCGGGCCTCCCCCGGCGCCGGGCTGCATTCGACCCGATCGCCATTCTTGACACTACGTCTGCCGGCCCCGGCGATCAGGCGCCGCGCGGGGTGGCGGGGGCCGGGAAATCCCGACTTTCCCGTCGTGCCGGCACAATCCCCCGCAGAATTCGGACCCGCCTCCTGCGTCATTACGGCGCTTGGTCGCCCCCTTGCCGGACAATCCGCTGAAAAGTCGTCGATTTCCCCGCCGGGGTCGCGGCGCGCTTGGTTGACCGGCAGGGGGTCTGCGGTTAGACGGTTAGGAATTGCGCCATCGCGCCCAAGTCGGGAGGCCGAAAGCCGTGGACCATCTCCTGCGGGAATACCTGCCCATTCTCATCTTCCTCGTGGTCGCGATCGGACTCGGTCTGGTCCTGATCCTCGCCGCCGCCGTGCTGGCGGTGCGCAACCCGGATCCCGAGAAGGTCTCGGCCTATGAATGCGGCTTCAACGCCTTCGACGATGCGCGGATGAAGTTCGACGTGCGCTTCTATCTCGTGTCGATCCTGTTCATCATCTTCGACCTCGAGGTGGCGTTCCTGTTCCCCTGGGCGGTCGCGTTCAAGGACATGAGCATGGTCGGCTTCTGGTCGATGATGGCCTTCCTGGCGGTGCTGACCATCGGCTTCGCCTATGAATGGAAGAAGGGGGCGATGGACTGGGAATGAGCACCGCCGTGAACACCGCCGGACCCGACCGCGAAGTCGCCACCCAGGCCCTGAACCGCGAGCTGCAGGACAAGGGCTTCCTGCTGACCTCGGCCGAGGACATCATCAACTGGGCCCGCACTGGGTCGCTGCACTGGATGACCTTCGGCCTGGCCTGCTGCGCGGTCGAGATGATGCACACCTCGATGCCGCGCTATGATGCCGAACGCTTCGGCATCGCGCCGCGCGCCTCGCCGCGCCAGTCGGACGTGATGATCGTCGCCGGGACGCTGACCAACAAGATGGCGCCGGCGCTCAGGAAGGTCTACGACCAGATGCCCGAGCCGCGCTACGTGATCTCGATGGGGTCCTGCGCCAATGGCGGGGGCTACTACCATTACAGCTATTCGGTGGTGCGTGGCTGCGACCGGGTCGTGCCGGTGGACATCTACGTTCCCGGCTGCCCGCCGACCGCCGAGGCGCTGCTCTACGGCATCCTGCAGTTGCAGCGGAAGATCCGCCGCACCGGCACGCTGGTGCGCTGAGCAGCCGGTCACAGCAAGAGCATCGGGGACAATCATGACCGAACCGCTTCGCGAACTCGCCGCCCATATCCAGGAGGCCCGGCCCGACAGCGTGGTCTCGACCGGGATCGCCTATGGCGAGCTGAACGTCACCGTCGCGCTGTCGCATCTGGTCAGCTTCGTCGAGTTCCTGAAGACCGACCAGACCTGCCGCTTCTCGACCCTGGTGGACATCACCGGGATCGACTGGCCCGAGCGGGCGAAACGCTTCGACGTGGTCTACCAGTTCCTGTCCATGTACCGGAACCAGCGCATCCGCATCCGCGTCGAGGTCGGCGAGGAAGACATGGTGCCGTCGATCGTCACCGTCTATCCGGCGGCGAACTGGTTCGAGCGCGAGGTCTTCGACATGTTCGGGGTGCTGTTCTCGGGGCACCCGGACCTGCGCCGGATCCTGACCGACTACGGCTTCCGCGGCTATCCGTTGCGCAAGGACTTCCCCACCACCGGCTATATCGAGGTCCGCTACGACGAGGAGCAGAAGCGCGTCGTCTACGAACCGGTGAAGCTGGTGCAGGAATACCGGATGTTCGACTTCATGTCGCCCTGGGAAGGGGCCCAGTACATCCTGCCCGGCGACGACAAGGCCAAGGCGAAGGGGGCCTGAGTGAAGCCGGGCCTCGCCATAGGTGACACCGCGACCTTCGCGCGGGTGGTGCCGGCGGACGAGACCGTCTCGCGGCTTTTTGCCGATTCCACGCTGCTGGCGACGATGCCCGACGTGTTTGCCACCGCCTACATGATCGGGCTGATGGAATGGGCCTGCTGCGAGCAGATCGCACCCTATTACGACGCCGGCGAATGCTCGCTGGGGATTCATGTGGACATCAGCCATCTGGCGCCGACGCCGCCGGGCCTGACCGTCACCGTCACCAGCCGGGTGGCCGAGATCGACGGGCGGTTCATCTGGTTCGACGTCTCGCTGCATGACGGCCTCGACCTGATCGGCGAGGGGCGCCACAAGCGCGCCGTGGTCGATCGCGACCGATTCCAGGCCAAGGCGGCCGTCAAGGCCGCCGCGAGGGTGCCGGCATGACCGGGGGCCCCCTGTTCCTTCTGACGGGCCTGCCCGTCATCATCCCGTTCTTCCGGCTTCTGCCGGAATGCGGCATCAACCCGACCGGGCGGTCGTCGCGATCCTCCCGAACGGCTCGATCATCCTGCTCTGGGTCATGGCATCGCGCGTAAGGCACTGAGGAGAGGGCGAACAAGATGGACGGTACCAAATTCGGCGACGCCCTGACCGGCGAGCAGAAGATCCGCAACTTCAACATCAACTTCGGGCCCCAGCACCCGGCGGCGCACGGCGTGCTGCGGCTGGTGCTCGAGCTGGACGGCGAGATCGTCGAACGCTGCGACCCGCATATCGGCCTGCTGCACCGCGGCACCGAGAAGCTGATGGAAAGCCGGACCTATCTGCAGAACCTGCCCTATCTCGACCGGCTCGACTACGTCGCGCCGATGAACCAGGAGCATGCCTGGTGCCTGGCGATCGAGAAGCTGACCGGCACCGTGGTGCCGCGCCGCGCCAGCCTGATCCGGGTGCTGTATTCCGAGATCGGCCGGGTGCTGAACCACCTGCTGAACGTCACCACCCAGGCCATGGACGTGGGCGCGCTGACCCCGCCGCTGTGGGGCTTCGAGGAACGCGAGAAGCTGATGGTGTTCTACGAGCGCGCCTGCGGGGCGCGGCTCCACGCCGCCTATTTCCGGCCGGGGGGCGTGCATCAGGACCTGCCGCCGAAGCTGATCGAGGACATCGACCAGTGGGCGGTCGAGTTCCCCCGGGTGCTGGACGATCTCGACGGGCTGCTGACCGAGAACCGGATCTTCAAGCAGCGCAACGTCGACATCGGCGTGATCAGCGAGCAGGAGATCCTCGACTGGGGCTTCTCGGGCGTGATGGTGCGCGGCTCGGGCCTGGCCTGGGACCTGCGGCGGTCGCAGCCCTATGAGTGCTACGACGAATTCGACTTCAAGGTCGCGCTCGGCAAGCATGGCGACTGCTATGACCGCTATCTGGTCCGCATGGCCGAGATGCGCGAGTCGACGAAGATCATCCGCCAGGCCTGCGAGAAGCTGCGCCTGGCCGAGAACCAGGGCGACGTGATGGCCCGGGGCAAGCTGAGCCCGCCGAAGCGCGCCGACATGAAGACCTCGATGGAATCGCTGATCCATCACTTCAAGCTCTATACCGAAGGCTTCCACGTCCCCGCGGGCGAGGTCTATGCCGCGGTCGAGGCGCCGAAGGGCGAGTTCGGCGTCTATCTGGTGGCCGACGGCACCAACCGGCCCTATCGCGCCAAGCTGCGCGCCCCGGGCTTCGCGCACCTGCAGGCGATCGACCACATCGCCAAGGGCCACATGCTGGCCGACGTGGCGGCGATCATCGGCACGCTCGACGTCGTGTTCGGCGAGATCGACCGCTGAGCATGGCAAGCGCGGTCACGACCCTCGCCCTGATCGGCGCGATGATCCCGGCCTATATCGGGGTCCTGTTCGCGTTCGACCCGGTCAAGGCGTTGCCGCAGGCGACGCACCGGCTGGAGCAGCTGCCGCTGGTGATGGTCGACCGCTATGCCGCCTTCGCGCTGTTCGCTCTGGCCGCCGCGTGGTCGGGCGACATGCGCGTCATTGCCGCGACCTTCGCCATCCTGGCCGTTCCCGGTCTGGGCGACGCCTTCATCTACGCCCGTGCCGGGCATCCCTTCCGCAAACACCTGGCCGCGGGGCTGGCCGCGCTTTTCGTCAGCGCCCTTGCCTTCGCCGCAATCCCAACGAACGGAGCCGCCTGATGCTGCGCCGCCTGCACCACGAACAGCCCGCAACCTTCGCCTTCACGCCCGCCAACCAGCAATGGGCCGAGGCGCAGATCCGGAAGTATCCCGCCGGGCGTCAGGCCAGCGCGATCATCCCGCTCTTGTGGCGGGCGCAGGAACAGGAAGGCTGGCTGACCCGGCCCGCGATCGAGCATGTCGCCGACATGCTGGGCATGGCTTATATCCGCGCGCTGGAAGTGGCGACGTTCTACTTCATGTTCCAGCTCGCCCCGGTGGGCACGGTGGCCCATGTGCAGATCTGCGGCACCACCTCGTGCATGATCTGCGGCGCCGAGGATCTGGTGGCGGTCTGCAAGGCGAAGATCGCGCCCAAGGCCCACGCGCTGAGCGCTGATGGCAAGTTCAGCTGGGAGGAGGTCGAATGCCTCGGCTCCTGTGCGAACGCGCCGATGGCCCAGATCGGCAAGGACTATTACGAGGACCTGACGCCCGAGATCTTCGCCGGCCTGCTCGACCGCATGGCAGCGGGCGAGGTGCCGGCGCCGGGGCCGCAGAACGGCCGCTATGCGTCCGAACCCAAGGCCGAGCTGTCCTCGCTGACCCAGTATGCCGATGGCCGCCCGCCCGAGAACGCCTCGGTGGCGCTGGCCACGGAGATCGGGGACACCCTGAAGCGGATCGACGGCACCGAGGTGCCCTTTCGCGCGCCCTGGATCGCAGAAGGGGCCTGATCCCCGGCGAGGGACGCGCGACGAGGGCAGGGACCAGCGCAACGGACTGAGGCGGGGAGCGAGACGACCAGATGGCCCACGACACGAGCCCGAACACCGTGAAGACTGAGGCCGCGATGCTCGCGGCCCTTGTCGGTGTGGTTGCCGTGATGCTGCTGATGGCGCTCGCGGGGTATGGCATGCTGGGCGCCGCGTTCCGCGGCCTGCTGCTGGGCCTCGCGGCCTTCGTGGCCCTGCTGGCGATGCTGCCGGCGGGCGGCCATGCTGCCGTCCCCAGGCCGGAAGACCATGCCGGGGGCCACCCATCGCCGGGTGAACCCGCGGTCGAGTCGATGGTCGAGAGCGTGGTGGAAACGGCGGTGGAGACGGCGGCGGAAGTCGCGGTCGGCCCGGAAGAGGTCGTGGCCCTGGTCGCGGTCGAACTGGCCGAGGACGAGGCCGGCGCCATCGCCGCGCCGCTTGCCGGCGCCGCGGATCTCGCCGCGGTCGAGGAGGCCGCGACGGGTCTGATTTCGGAGCGCCCGGCCGCGATGGCGGCGCCGCACGCCGGTCAGGCAGACGACCTGAAACGGATCAAGGGCATCGGCCCGAAGCTGGAAAAGGCTCTGAACGCTGCCGGGTTCTGGCGTTTCGACCAGATCGCCGGCTGGAGCCGGTCCGAACTCGCCTGGGTCGATGACGAGATCCCCGGCGTACGCGGCCGCGCCAGCCGGGACGGCTGGGTCGAGCAGGCCCGGCGCCTGTCCCAAAGCGCGACGGCCGAGGAATGACGATGGTGGAACCGGCGGTCCGACAGGGCGCGACAGCGTCGGCCGGCAGCGGCGAACGCGACCGGCGCAACGGCCGCAAGGCGCGGCAGGCCTCGCTGGTGATCGCCGGCACGATGCTTTTGTGGATGGGCGCGCAGGTTCTGGGCGGGGCGCTGGACTGGCCGGCGCGGATCGCCTTCCTGTTCGATTTCGCCGCACTTGCGGGGCTGTTCTGGGCGCTCGCAGTGACCTATCAGGTTTGGCAAGATCGCCGGTCGGCCCGGCGCGACGGGCTGGAGTAAGGAGACGGCAATGCTGAAGGACGAAGACCGCATCTTCACCAACCTCTACGGCATGCACGACCGCACGCTGGCCGGCGCGCGGGCGCGCGGCCATTGGGACGGCACCGCCGGGATCATCGCCAAGGGCCGCGACTGGATCGTGGACCAGATGAAGGCCTCGGGCCTCAGGGGCCGCGGCGGCGCGGGCTTCCCCACCGGCCTGAAATGGTCCTTCATGCCGAAGGAAAGCGACGGCCGCCCCCATTACCTGGTGGTGAACGCCGACGAATCCGAGCCCGGCACCTGCAAGGATCGCGAGATCATGCGCCACGATCCGCACACGCTGATCGAGGGCTGCCTGATCGCCTCCTTCGCGATGGGGGCGCATGCCAGCTACATCTACATCCGCGGCGAATACATCCGCGAGCGCGAGGCGCTGCAGGCGGCAATCGACGAATGCTATGACGCGGGCCTGCTGGGCAAGAACGCCGCCGGCTCGGGCTGGGACTTCGACCTCTACGTCCATCACGGCGCCGGGGCCTATATCTGCGGCGAGGAAACCGCGCTCTTGGAAAGCCTCGAGGGCAAGAAAGGCATGCCGCGGATGAAGCCGCCGTTCCCGGCCGGCGCGGGCCTTTACGGCGCCCCGACCACGGTGAACAACGTCGAATCCATCGCGGTGGCGCCGACCATCCTGCGCCGCGGCCCGGAATGGTTCGCCGGCTTCGGCCGCCCGAACAACGCCGGCACCAAGCTGTTCGCGATCTCGGGCCATGTGAACCGGCCCTGCGTGGTCGAGGAAGCCATGTCGATCCCCTTCGAGGAGCTGATCGAGCGCCATTGCGGCGGCATCCGCGGCGGGTGGGACAACCTGAAGGCGATCATCCCCGGCGGCTCGTCGGTGCCCTGCCTGACCGGCAAGGTGGCGCGCGAGGCGATCATGGATTTCGACTGGCTGCGCGAGCAGCGGTCGGGCCTGGGCACCGCGGCGGTGATCGTGATGGACAACTCCACCGACATCATCAAGGCGATCTGGCGGCTGGCGAAGTTCTACAAGCACGAAAGCTGCGGCCAGTGCACGCCTTGCCGGGAAGGCACCGGCTGGATGATGCGGGTGATGGACCGGCTGGTCACCGGCGAGGCCGAGGTCGAGGAAATCGACATGCTGTTCGACGTGACCAAGCAGGTCGAGGGCCACACCATCTGCGCCCTTGGCGACGCCGCGGCCTGGCCGATCCAGGGCCTGATCCGCAACTTCCGGGGCGAGATCGAGGACCGCATCAAGGCGAAGCGCACGGGGCGCGTCACCGCGGTGGCGGCAGAGTAGGGCGGGATGGACGGGTTCCCCGCATATTCCCCTGCGCTGGTCTCGCTGGCAGTCTACGCGATCGTCGGCCAGATCCTGAGCGCGGTTGCGGCGGTCAACCGCTCGCGCGCCGGCTTTGGCCCGGGCGAGATGCCGCCGGCGAATTATGCCGATCCCGCCTATCGGGCCTGCCGGGCCTACCACAACACGGTCGACAATGCCGGGACCTTCGCCGGGGCCGTGGCGGCCGCCGTGCTGGTCGGGGCGGCGCCGGTCTGGACGAACCTGGCGGCCACGCTTGCCGTGGTGGCGCGGTTGTCCTTCGCGGTGATCTACCTGCGGGGGATCGGCGCCGCCGATGGCGGGCCGCGGACCCTTGTCTATGTCTTCGGCTCCGGCATGACGATCCTGATCGCCCTGCTGGCGGTACTGGCGGGGATCGCCTGATGCCGCGCGTCCCGGGCCACCACCTTGCCCAGCTGAACATCGGCCGGCTGGTCGCCGAACCCGGCGATCCGCGCGTGGCCGAGTTCATGGAAGCGCTGGACCGGATCAACGGTCTGGGCAAGCGCAGCCCCGGCTTCGTCTGGATGATGGAAGGGTCGGGCGAGCCCGGCACCGGCAATACCGGGACGAAGATCGGCGGCGACCCCCGCTTCGTGTCCAACCTGACGGTCTGGGACAGCGTCGAGGCGCTGGAGCAATTCGCGTTCAACACCCTGCACCGGGTGTTCTACGGCCGAAGGGCGGAATGGTTCGAACCGCTCGACGGGCCGCATTTCGTGATGTGGTGGGTGCCCGAGGGGCACCGGCCGACGCTGGACGAGGCGCTGGAGCGGCTGGCAGTTCTGGCGCGCGACGGCGACAGCGATGCCGCCTTCGGCTGGGCCCATGCGGTGGCGAAGGGTCTTCAGGCCCGGCGCTGCCCGGTTGCGGCGGCATGACGGCGGGTTTTCGGCGGCGTGACGCCGCGATGACGGTACGGGCGGCACCGGCTGCCCGGCCAGGGAATGGCCCCGGCACTGCCGGGAGAGGATGGGGACGGGACAACCATGGCTGACCTGCGCAAGATCATCATCGACGACCGCGAGGTCGAGGTCGACCCGGCGATGACGCTGATCCAGGCCTGCGAAGCGGCCGGGGTCGAGATCCCGCGCTTCTGCTATCACGAGCGGCTGTCGATCGCCGGCAACTGCCGGATGTGTCTGGTCGAGGTGGTGGGCGGCCCGCCCAAGCCGGCCGCCAGCTGCGCGATGCAGGTCCGCGACCTGCGCCCGGGGCCAGAAGGCGCGCCGCCGAAGGTGCTGACCAACTCGCCCATGGTGAAGAAGGCCCGCGAGGGGGTGATGGAGTTCCTGCTCATCAACCACCCGCTCGACTGCCCGATCTGCGACCAGGGTGGCGAATGCGACCTGCAGGATCAGGCGATGGCCTATGGCGTCGACTTCTCGCGCTACCGCGAGCCGAAGCGCGCCTCCGAGGATCTGGACCTTGGCCCGCTGGTCGAGACCCACATGACCCGCTGCATCAGCTGCACCCGCTGCGTGCGCTTCACCACCGAGGTGGCGGGAATCACCCAGATGGGCCAGACCGGCCGCGGCGAGGACAGCGAGATCACCTCGTATCTGGGCCAGACGCTCGACTCGAACCTGCAGGGCAACATCATCGACCTCTGCCCGGTGGGCGCGCTGGTGTCGAAGCCCTATGCCTTCACCGCCCGTCCCTGGGAACTGAGCAAGACCGAGTCGATCGACGTCATGGACGCGCTGGGGTCGAACATCCGGGTCGACACCAAGGGCCGCGAAGTGATGCGGATCCTGCCGCGCAACCATGACGGCATCAACGAGGAATGGCTGGGCGACAAGTCCCGCTTCGTCTGGGACGGCCTGCGCCGCCAGCGGCTGGACAAGCCCTATCTGCGCGAGAACGGCAAGCTGCGCCCCGCCAGCTGGGAGGAGGCGCTTGGCGCCGCCGCCGCGGCGATGACGGGCAAGAAGGTCGCCGGTCTGGTCGGTGACCTGGCCCCGGTCGAGGCGGTCTTCGCCCTGAAGGGCCTGGTCCAGGGGCTGGGCGGCAAAGTCGAATGCCGCACCGACGGCGCGGCGCTGCCGGCCGGCAACCGCTCGGCCTATGCGGGCACGGCGGCGATCGAGGACATCGACGCCGCGGCCTCGATCCTGCTGGTCGGCACCGACCCGCGGACCGAGGCGCCGGTGCTGAACGCGCGGATCCGCAAGGCCTGGCTGAAGGGGGCGCAGGTAGCGCTGATCGGCGCGGCGGCTGATCTGACCTATGGCTATACCCATGTGGGCACCGGCGCCGCAGCGCTGGCCGGGCTGGTGGACGAGGCGGCGAAGGCCGGTCCCGACGGCAAGCCCGGCGTGGTGATCCTGGGCCAGGGCGCCCTGACCGGCGCCGACGGTGCCGCGGTGCTGGGTCTGGCGATGAAGCTCTGCGACATCCTTGGCGTCGGGCTGCTGGTCCTGCACACCGCCGCGTCGCGGGTCGGGGCGCTGGACGTGGGCGCGGTGACCGAGGGCGGCCTTGCGGCCGCGCTGGACGGGGCCGAGGTGGTCTACAACCTCGGCACCGACGAGATCGAGATTCCCGCGGGCCCCTTCGTGATCTACCAGGGCAGCCACGGCGACCGCGGTGCGCACCGGGCCGACGTGATCCTGCCGGGCGCCGCCTGGACCGAGGAGGGCGGCCTCTTCGTGAACACCGAAGGCCGGCCGCAACTGGCCAGCCGCGCCGGCTTCCCGCCGGGCGCGGCGAAGGAGAACTGGGCGATCCTCAGGGCGCTCAGCGCGCGCCTGGGCAAGGCGCTGCCCTATGACAACCTCGGCCAACTGCGCAAGGCGCTGGTGGCCGCGGTGCCGCATCTGGCGCAGATCGACCAGGTGCCGGTGAACGAACTGCAGCCGGTGGATGCCGGCAGCTTCGGCGGCGACGATTTCCGAGCCGCGATGGCCGATCATTACCTGACCAACCCGGTCGCCCGCGCCTCGGCGCTGATGGCCGATCTGAGCCGCCGGGCGAAGGCGCGGACCCAGACCGCACTGGCCGCGGAGTAGGGGGAAGAGATGCCGCGACATCTTCGCACAAGCCCGAGCGTGACCGCTGGCAAAGCGCGATCACTTGCTGTTTACCAGCAGCTATCCAAGCGCCGCATCCGCCCCGTCGCCGGGGCCGGCACCAGCGCCCAGACTCCGGGAGACGTCGATGGCTGATTTCTTCTCCACCAACCTGGGGATCCTTGTCATCGTCCTGGCCCAGTGCGTTGCGGTGCTGGCCTTCGTGATGATCTCGCTGCTGTTCCTGGTCTATGGCGACCGCAAGATCTGGGCCGCCGTGCAGATGCGCCGGGGCCCGAACGTGGTGGGCGCCTTCGGCCTGCTGCAGACCGTCGCCGACGCGCTGAAGTACGTGGTGAAGGAGATCGTGGTCCCGGCCGGGTCCGACAAGGTCGTCTTCCTGATGGCGCCGATGACCTCGTTCGTCCTCGCCATGATCGCCTGGGCGGTGATCCCGTTCTCGGACGGCTGGGTGCTGGCCGACATCAACGTCGCCATCCTCTACGTCTTCGCCATCTCCTCGCTCGAGGTCTACGGCGTGATCATGGGCGGCTGGGCGTCGAACTCGAAATACCCGTTCCTGGGCTCGCTCCGTTCGGCGGCGCAGATGATTTCCTACGAGGTCTCGCTGGGCCTGATCATCGTCGGCATCGTGATCTCGACCGGGTCGCTGAACTTCTCGGACATCGTCCGGGCGCAGGACGGGCCGCTGGGCTTCTTCAACTGGTACTGGCTGCCGCACCTGCCGATGGTGGTGCTGTTCTTCGTCTCGGCGCTGGCCGAGACCAACCGCCCGCCCTTCGACCTTCCGGAAGCGGAATCCGAACTGGTGGCGGGCTATCAGGTGGAATACTCCTCGACGCCCTTCCTGCTGTTCATGGCCGGCGAATACATCGCGATCTTCCTGATGTGCGCGCTGACCACGCTGCTGTTCTTCGGGGGCTGGCTGTCGCCGATCCCGGGTCTGCCCGACGGGGCGATCTGGATGGTCCTGAAGATGAGCTTCTTCTTCTTCCTCTTCGCCATGGTGAAGGCGATCGTGCCGCGCTACCGCTACGACCAGCTCATGCGGATCGGCTGGAAGGTGTTCCTTCCGATGTCGATCGGCTGGGTGGTCATCGTCGCATTCCTGGCGAAATTCGAAGTCCTCGGCGGCGCATGGGCCCGCTGGAGCGTGGGAGGCTGATCCGTGACCGCAATCGACTGGACCCGCGCGCGCCGCTATTTCTTCCTCTCCGACTTCGTGGTGGGGATGCGACTGGGCATGAAGTACTTCTTCGCGCCCAAGGCGACCCTGAACTATCCGCACGAGAAGGGCCCGCTCAGCCCGCGGTTCCGCGGCGAACACGCGCTGCGCCGCTATCCGAACGGCGAGGAACGCTGCATCGCCTGCAAGCTCTGCGAGGCGGTCTGCCCGGCACAGGCGATCACCATCGACGCCGAGCCCCGCGAGGACGGCTCGCGCCGGACCACGCGCTATGACATCGACATGACGAAGTGCATCTACTGCGGCTTCTGTCAGGAAGCCTGCCCCGTGGATGCCATCGTCGAGGGGCCGAACTTCGAATTCGCCGCCGAGACGCGCGAGGAGCTTTACTTCACCAAGGAAAAGCTTCTCGACAACGGCGAGCGCTGGGAAGCCGAGATTGCCCGCAACCTCGAACTCGACGCGCCCTATCGCTGAGCGCAGGGAGAAACAGACCGATGACGCCCGCCGAATTCGCCTTCTACCTCTTCGCCCTCGGCGTGATTGCAGGGGGGCTGTTCACCGTGATCTCGCGCAACCCGGTGCATTCGGTGCTGTGGCTGATCCTTGCCTTCCTGTCGTCGTCCGGCCTGTTCGTGCTGCTGGGCGCCGAATTCGTCGCGATGCTGCTGGTGATCGTCTATGTGGGCGCGGTCGCGGTGCTGTTCCTGTTCGTGGTCATGATGCTGGACGTCGACTTCGCCGAGCTGAAGGCGGGGATGGCACAATACATTCCGATCGCGCTGCTGATCGGTGTCGTGATCCTGATGCAGCTTTCGATGGCGATCGGGGTCTGGACCTTCTCGCCCGAGGCCGAAGCGCTGCGCAGCAACGTGACACCGGGCGCGGACCAGGTCACCAACACGGCGGCGCTTGGCCTCGTGCTTTACGACAAGTACCTGATCCTGTTCCAGCTGGCCGGCATGGTCCTGCTGGTGGCGATGGTCGGGGCGATCCTGCTGACACTCAGGCACCGGACCTATGTCAAGCGCCAGGACGTGCTGGCGCAGATGTACCGCGACCCGGCAACCGCGCTTGAACTGCGCGATGTCGAGCCGGGGCAGGGGCTGTAATCGGGACCGGCCGCCGCACCGGCTGCTGGGACTGGAGAAGACGGGCGACAGACCCGGAGGGACATGGATGGTTGGACTTGAGAATTACCTGGCCGTAGCCGCGACGCTGTTCGTGATCGGCATCTTCGGTCTGTTTCTGAACCGGAAGAACGTCATCATCATCCTGATGTCGATCGAGCTGATCCTGCTGTCGGTCAACATCAACCTCGTCGCCTTCTCGAGCTTCCTGGGCGACCTGACGGGGCAGGTCTTCACGATGTTCGTGCTGACCGTTGCCGCCGCCGAGGCCGCCATCGGCCTTGCCATCCTGGTCTGCTTCTTCCGCAACCGCGGCACGATCGCGGTGGAAGACGTCAACAACATGAGGGGCTGAGGCACATGGAATCGATCATTGTCTTTGCTCCGCTCGTCGGGTCGATCATCTGCGGCTTCGGCTGGAAGTTCATCGGCGAGAAGGCGGCGATGTGGACCGCCACCGGGCTGCTGTTCTATGCCTGCTTCGTGTCCTGGGCGTCGTTCCTCGGCTTCGACGGGGTGACCCAGCAGGTCGACCTGTTCCGCTGGATCGAATCCGGCTCGCTCTCGACCAGCTGGGGCGTGCGGCTGGACCGGCTGACCGAGATCATGCTGATCGTCGTCACCACGGTGTCGAGCCTGGTCCACCTCTACAGCTTCGGCTACATGGACCACGACCCGCAATGGCGTGAGGGCGAGGTCTACAAGCCGCGCTTCTTCGCCTACCTGTCGTTCTTCACCTTCGCCATGCTGATGCTGGTGACGTCGAACAACCTGGTGCAGATGTTCTTCGGCTGGGAAGGGGTGGGCGTCGCATCCTACCTGCTGATCGGCTTCTACTGGCGCAAGCAGTCGGCCGGCGCCGCCGCCATGAAGGCCTTCATCGTCAACCGGGTCGGCGACTTCGGCTTCGCGCTGGGGATCTTCGCGCTGTTCTTCCTGGTCGACAGCGTCAGCTTCGATACCATCTTCGCCGCGGCGCCGGAACTGGCGCGGACGCAGATTTCCTTCCTGTGGACCGACTGGAACGCGGCCGAGCTGGTGGCCTTCCTGCTGTTCATCGGCGCCATGGGCAAGTCGGCCCAGCTGTTCCTGCACACCTGGCTGCCGGACGCGATGGAAGGCCCGACCCCGGTGTCGGCGCTGATCCACGCCGCGACCATGGTGACCGCGGGCGTGTTCCTGGTCTGCCGCATGTCGCCGCTGATGGAATACGCGCCCTATACCCTGACCTTCATCACCTTCATCGGCGCCGCCACCGCCTTCTTCGCGGCGACCGTGGGCCTGGTGCAGAACGACATCAAGCGCGTCATCGCCTATTCGACCTGCTCGCAGCTCGGCTACATGTTCGTGGCGGCGGGCGTCGGGGTCTATTCGGCGGCGATGTTCCACCTGCTGACCCACGCCTTCTTCAAGGCGCTGCTGTTCCTCGGTGCGGGCTCGGTGATCCACGCCATGCACCACGAGCAGGACATGCGCCACTATGGCGGCCTGCGGAAGAAGATCCCCTTCACCTACTGGATGATGATGATCGGCACGCTGGCGATCACCGGCGTCGGCATCCCGCTGACCTCGATCGGCTTCGCCGGCTTCCTGTCCAAGGACGCGATCATCGAAAGCGCCTGGGCCGGGCAGAACAGCATGGCGAGCTTCGCCTTCGTCATGCTGGTGATCTCGGCCGGCTTCACCAGCTTCTATTCCTGGCGGCTGATCTTCCTGACCTTCTTCGGCACGCCGCGCCCGGACCATCACCACAGCCTGCACACCTATGAGCATGCCCATGAAAGCCCGCGGGTGATGCTGATCCCGCTGGCAGTGCTGGCCTTCGGCGCGGTGTTCTCGGGGATGGCGTTCTACAAGCCCTTCTTCGGCGACCACGCCGCGATGACGACCTTCTTCGGCATGCCGCACCACGAAGTGGCGGCCGCCGATGGCGCGGCCCCGGCCGAAGGTCATGCCGCGCCGGCCGCCGACACCCATGCCGCTGCGCCGGCCGAAGGTCACGCGGCCCCGGCCGAAGGCCATGCCGCCCCGGCCGCCGAGGGTCATGCGGTGGCGACCGCCGCCCAGCCGCTTGGCGCGATCTACATGGCCGAAGACAACCACGTGATCGACAACGCCCACCATGCCCCGATCTGGGTCAAGGCCTCGCCCTTCGTGGCGATGCTGGTCGGCCTCTCGCTGTCCTGGCTGATGTATATCCGGATGCCCGAGCTGCCGGGCCGCATCGCCCGGGCCAACTGGCCGCTCTACCAGTTCCTGCTGAACAAGTGGTACTTCGACGAGATCTACGACGCGGTCTTCGTCAGGCCCGCCCAGGCCCTCGGCCGGTTCCTGTGGAAGTGGGGTGACGGCGCCACCATCGACGGCGGCATCAACGGCCTGGCCATGGGGGTGGTTCCGTTCTTCACCCGGCTCGCCGGCCGGCTGCAGTCCGGATACCTGTTCCACTACGCCCTGGTGATGGTTCTGGGCATCACCGCCCTGATCACCCTGATGACCCTGTCCGGGGGAGCGCACTGATGAGCAACCTGCTTTCCATCGTCACCTTCCTGCCCGCGGTGGCGGCGCTGGTCCTGGCGCTGTTCCTGCGCGGCGACGACGAGGACGCGCAGCGCAACGCCCGCTGGGTGGCGCTGGTCGCGACGGTGCTGACCTTCGCCCTGTCGCTGTTCATCCTGACCGGGTTCGATGCCTCGAACCCCGGCTTCCAGTTCGTCGAGGAACATCCCTGGATCCTCGGCATGAAGTACAAGATGGGCGTGGACGGGATCTCGGTCCTGTTCGTGCTGCTGACCACCTTCCTGATGCCGCTGACGATCGGCGCCTGCTGGACCGTGACGCACCGGGTGAAGGAATACATGATCGCCTTCCTGGTGCTGGAAACCCTGATGCTGGGGGTGTTCTGCGCGCTGGATCTGGTGCTGTTCTACCTGTTCTTCGAGGGCGGCCTGATCCCGATGTTCCTGATCATCGGCATCTGGGGTGGCAAGAACCGCATCTATGCCTCGTTCAAGTTCTTCCTCTACACCTTCCTCGGCTCGGTGCTGATGCTGGTCGCCATGGTGGCGATGATCGTGCAGGCCGGCACCACCGACATCCCGACCCTGCTGACCCACCAGTTCGCGTCCGAACCGTTCTTCATCCTCGGTTTCCATGTGGTCGGAGGGATGCAGACCATGCTGTGGCTGGCCTTCTTCGCGTCCTTCGCGGTGAAGATGCCGATGTGGCCGGTCCATACCTGGCTTCCCGACGCCCACGTCCAGGCGCCGACCGCCGGGTCGGTCATCCTGGCGGCGATCCTGCTGAAGATGGGCGGCTACGGCTTCCTGCGCTTCTCGCTGCCGATGTTCCCGATCGCCTCGGACCTGATGGCGCCGCTGGTGTTCTGGATGTCGGCCACCGCGATCGTCTACACCTCGCTGGTCGCGCTGGTGCAGGACGACATGAAGAAGCTGATCGCCTATTCGTCGGTTGCCCACATGGGCTATGTGACGGCCGGCATCTTCGCGGCCAACCAGCAGGGCGTCGACGGCGCGATCTTCCAGATGCTGTCGCACGGCTTCGTCTCGGGCGCGCTGTTCCTTTGCGTCGGCGTGATCTACGACCGGATGCACACCCGCGAGATCGACGCCTATGGCGGCCTGGTGAACCGGATGCCCGCCTATGCGCTGATCTTCATGCTGTTCACCATGGCCAATGTCGGCCTGCCCGGCACCTCGGGCTTCGTCGGCGAGTTCCTGGTGCTGACCGGGCTGTTCCAGGCCAACACCTGGGCGGCGATGTTCGCCACCTCTGGCGTGATCCTGTCGGCCGGCTATGCGCTGTGGCTTTATCGCCGGGTCGTCTTCGGCGACCTGATCAAGGAAAGTCTCAAGTCGATCACCGACATGGACCGGCGCGAGCGGGCCATCTTCGCACCCCTGGTCGTGATGACGATCCTGCTGGGCGTCTATCCCAGCCTCGTGACCGACCGGATCGGGCCGTCGGTCGAGGCGCTTCTGTCGAACTACCAGACCGCACTCCTGGAGCAGGCTCCGGCCACCCAGGTGGCGGCAGAGCATTGAGGGCGCAGACATGACCACCGCCGATCTCACCGTCATCCTGCCCGAGATCTTCTTGTGCTGCTACGCGATGCTCGCGCTGCTGGTGGCTGCCTACACCACCAAGGACGGCGCCGCGCCTCTGCTGGTCTGGGTCACCACCGCGGTCTTCGTGCTGACTGCGATCTGGATCGGGATGTCGCCGGACGGGTCGCGCCACGCCTTCGGCGGCCTTTATGTGGATGACGGCTTTGCCCGCTTCGCCAAGGTGGCAATCCTGTTGTCGGCCGCCGCAGTGCTGCTGATGGGCGAGGGCTACATGGCGCGGCGCGACCTGCTGCGCTTCGAATATCCGCTGCTGGTCACCCTTGCGGTCGTCGGCATGTTGGTGATGGTCTCGGCCACCAACCTGATGACGCTCTACATGGGGCTGGAGCTGCAGTCGCTGGCGCTTTACGTGGTCGCGGCCCTGCGCCGGGACAGTGTGAAGTCCACCGAGGCGGGCCTGAAGTACTTCGTGCTGGGCGCGCTCAGCTCGGGCCTGCTGCTCTATGGTGCCTCGCTGGCCTATGGCTTCGCCGGTACCACCGACTTCGCCGGGATCATCCAGGCGGCGTCGGGCGGCCATGTCTCGCTGGGGCTGCTGTTCGGCCTGGTCTTCATCCTCTCGGGCCTTGCCTTCAAGGTCTCGGCCGCGCCGTTCCACATGTGGACGCCGGACGTCTACGAAGGCTCGCCGACGCCGGTGACGGCCTTCTTTGCCACCGCTCCCAAGGTTGCGGCCATGGCGCTGATGGCGCGGGTCGTGCACGGCGCCTTCGGCGGCGTGGTCGGCGACTGGCAGCAGGTGCTGGCGCTGTTGTCGCTGATCTCGATGTTCCTGGGCTCGATCGCCGCGATCGGCCAGACCAACATCAAGCGGCTGATGGCCTATTCGTCGATCGCCCACATGGGCTATGCGCTGATGGGTCTGGCGGCCGGCACCGCCTTCGGCGTGCAGGCGATGCTGGTCTACATGGCGATCTACGTCACCATGAACATCGGCACCTTCGCCTTCATCATGTCCATGGACAAGGGCGGCCAGGCGGTCACCGACATCTCGTACCTGAACAACTATGCCAACCGCGAGCCGATGAAGGCGCTGGCCATGCTGGTGCTGCTGTTCAGCCTCGCAGGCGTGCCGCCGTTGGTCGGATTCTTCGGGAAGTTCTACGTCCTGAAGGCGGCGTACGAGGGTGGGCTGGTCTGGCTGGCGGTGGGCGGCGTGCTCGCCTCGGTGATCGGCGCGTTCTACTATCTCCGGATCGTCTACTACATGTATTTCGGTCAGGAGAAGGACGTGCTGGATCAGGATCGCACCCCGGTGCTGGGCGTCATGCTGGTGGTTTCGGCCGCGGCGATGGTGGTCGGCGTGGTGAACCTGTTCGGCATCGAATCCATGGCGGCGGCAGCGGCGGCGGCGCTTGTCCAGTAGGCCTGTGGCCTGGCCGGCCGGATACGGCCGGCAGGTCCTTGCCGAGACGGACAGCACCAACGCCGAGGGCGCCCGCATCGCGGCAACCTTGGCCGGCCCGAAATGGATCCTGGCCCTGCGCCAGACCGCGGGTCGCGGTCGCCGCGGTCGGCCCTGGGCCGATCCCGGCGGCACCTTCACCGCGACACTGGTGATGCGTCCCGAAGGCGGCGCGGCCGAGGCCGCGCTGCGGTCGTTCGTGGCAGCGCTGGCGCTTTACGACGCGCTGGTGCTGGCCACCGGACGGGCCGAGGCGCTGGCGCTGAAATGGCCCAACGACGTGCTGCTGAACGGCGGCAAGGTGGCCGGGATCCTGCTGGAAAGTGCCGGACAGGGCGGGCGGATGAGCCCGCTCTGCATCGGGATCGGGGTCAACCTGCTGGCCGCGCCCGATCCGGCGCAGCTTGAGCCGGGGGCGGTGGCGCCGACTTCGGTGCTGTCCGCGACCGGCGCCCGGCTGACGCCGGAGGACTTCCTGGACCTTCTCGCCCCCTGCTTTGCCGCCTGGGAGGCGAAGCTCGTCACCTTCGGCTTCGATCCGCTCCGGGTGGCCTTCCTTGACCGGGCGGCCCGGCGCGGCGAGGTGATCACCGCGCGCACCGGGCGCGAGACCCTGACCGGCACCTTCACCGACATTGACGCGACCGGAGCGCTGGTGCTGGGAACGGCGAAGGGATCAGTGGCCGTCGCGGCCGCCGACATCTATTTCTGATCCGAAGCCGGGGGGTCCCGCCATGCTGCTCGCCATCGACTGCGGCAACACGAATACCGTGTTCTCGATCTGGGACGGCACGTCCTTCATCGCCACGTGGCGGATCTCGACCGACCAGGGCCGGACCGCGGATGAATACTTCGTCTGGCTGAGCACCCTGATCACCGGGCAGAAGATCGATGCGCAGATCAGCGAGGTGATCATCTCGTCGACCGTGCCCCGGGTGGTGTTCAATCTGCGGGTGCTGGGGAACCGCTATTTCAACTGCCGGCCGCTGGTGGTGGGGCGGCCGGAATGCCGTCTGCCGGTCCCGGTACGGGTCGATCCCGGCGCGCAGGTGGGACCGGACCGTCTGGTCAATACCGTCGGCGCCTTCGACCTGTTCGGCGGCGACCTGATCGTGGTGGATTTCGGCACCGCCACCACCTTCGACGTGGTGGACGTGGATGGCGCCTATATCGGCGGGGTGATCGCGCCGGGGGTGAACCTGAGCCTCGAGGCCCTGCACCTTGCCGCGGCGGCGTTGCCGCATATCGACATCACGACGCCCAGCCGTGCGATCGGCAAGAACACCGTGGACTGCATGCAGTCCGGCATCTACTGGGGCTATGTCGGCCTGGTGAAGGAAATCTGCGCCCGCGTCGCCGAAGAACACGGCCGGCCGATGCGGATCATCTCGACCGGGGGACTCGCCCCTTTGTTCCAGCAGGGCGGCGCCCTATTTGACGACTATGTTGACAGCCTGACGATGCATGGGCTGACGATCATTCACAAGTACAACACGGAGTTTGCCACCGCATGAGCGCCGACCGTCTGATCTATCTCCCCCTCGGCGGCGCGGGCGAGATCGGGATGAACTGCTACGTCTACGGCTACGGGCCGGCCGAACGCGAACGGCTGATCGTGGTCGATCTGGGCGTCGCCTTCCCGGACATGGACACCTCGCCCGGGGTCGACCTGATCTTCGCCGACATCACCTGGCTGGAACAGCGCGCCGACCGGATCGAGGCGATCTTCATCACCCATGCCCACGAGGACCATGTGGGTGCCGTCGGGCACCTTTGGAAGCGCCTGAAGGCGCCGGTTATCGCGCGCCCCTTCACCGCCGCGATCGCCCGGCGCAAGATGGAGGAGCAGGACCAGCCCGACGACGCGGTCAAGACCGTGGCGCCCTGGCCGCACAAGGTGCAGGCCGGGCCGTTCCTGGTCTCGTTCCTGCCGATGTCCCATTCGATTCCCGAAACCTCGGCGCTGGTGATCGACACGCCGGCGGGCCGGGTGGTCCATACCGGCGACTTCAAGCTCGACCAGACGCCGCTGGTGGGCGAACCCTTCGACCCCGAGCTCTGGGCCGAGGTGGCGCGTCCCGGGGTGCGGGCACTGGTCTGCGATTCCACCAACGTCTTCACCGACCACCCCGGCCGCTCGGAAGCGGTGCTGGGCGACGAGATCGAGAAGCTGGTGGCGAGCCAGCCCGGCATGGTGGTGGCGACGACCTTCGCCTCGAACATCGCCCGGGTGCGGACCCTGGCTATGGCCGGGGTTGCGGCCGGGCGCACCGTGGTGCTGATGGGCCGGGCGATGCGGCGCATGGTGCAGACCGCGGTCGAGACCGGCGTGCTGACCGATTTCCCGCACACCCTGCCGGTCGAGGATGCGGGCCAGGTCCCGCGCGAGCATCTGATGCTGATCGTCACTGGCAGCCAGGGCGAACGGCGCGCAGCCTCGGCGCAGCTGGCACGCGGCAAGTATCTGGGCATCGAGATGGGCGAGGGGGATACCTTCCTGTTCTCGTCGAAGACCATCCCCGGCAATGAGAAGGCGGTCATCGGCATCATGAACGCCCTGTCCGAGCGGGGTGTCGAGGTGGTGGACGACCGCGGCGGTCTCTACCACGTCTCGGGCCACGCCAACCGGCCCGACCTGAAGCTGATCCACAGCCTGATGCGGCCCGACTACGTGGTGCCTATGCACGGCGAACACCGGCACCTGCGCGGCCATGTCCGGCTGGCGCTGGAGAGCGGGTTCAAGGGCGTTCTGGCGCCGAACGGCACCATGATCGACCTGATCGCACCGGGCGCGCCGGTGGTCGACCATGTGGAGACCGGGCGGCTCTATCTCGACGGCAGCGTCGTGATCGGCGCGCTGGACGGTGTAGTGCGCGAGCGCATCCGCATGGCGCTGAACGGCCATGTGATGGTCACGCTGATCATGGACGACGACGACGAGCCGGTCGGCGATCCCTGGTGCGAGACCATGGGCCTGCCCGAGAAGGGCCAGTCCCGCAGCCCGCTGGTGGATGTGCTGGAGCATGACCTGGACCAGTTCCTGCGCCGGGCCGACGACGACGTGCTGGTCGATGACGAGAAGCTGGCCGAGGCGCTGCGGCGCATCGTGCGCAATACCGCCGTCACCGAGATCGGCCGCAAGCCCGAGGTCACCGTGGTGATCTCGCGCCTGGTGGCCTGAGTCGTGGCCTGACGTTGGGGCCTGACGGCCCGCCTCCGGGGCCGGCTCAGGCCGGCCCGATCGGACCCCGGACCCCGCCGGTCTGGCCGCGGTCCAGAAGCAGGTGATCCAGCAGCACGCAGGCCATCATCGCCTCGGCCACCGGCACGGCGCGGATGCCCACGCAGGGGTCGTGGCGGCCCTTGGTGACGATCTCGGTGTCTTCGCCCAGAACGGTGATGGTCCGGCGCGGGGTCAGGATCGACGAGGTCGGCTTGACCGCGAAGCGCACCACCACCGGCTGGCCCGAGGAAATGCCGCCCAGAATCCCGCCCGCATGGTTCGACGAGAACACCGGCCCGTCCGGTCCCATGCGGATCTCGTCGGCGTTCTGGCTGCCGGTGAGCGCCGCGGCGGCCATGCCGTCGCCGATCTCGACCCCCTTGACCGCATTGATCGACATCATCGCCGCGGCGAGGTCGGTGTCGAGCTTGCCATAGATCGGCGCCCCCAGCCCGGCGGGGACACCCTGGGCCGTCACCTCGATGATGGCGCCGACACTGTCGCCGGAGCGGCGCAGCTCGTCCAGGTAGCCGGCCCAGGCCTCGGCCGCGCCGGCGTCGGGGCACCAGAACGGGTTCCGGCCGATCTCGTCCACATCGAAACGGGCGCGGTCGATGCCGTGCGGCCCCATGGCGACCATGTAGCCGGTGATGCTCACGCCCGGCACCAGCGCCGCCAGCGCGGCGCGGGCGACGCCGCCCGCCGCGACCCGGGCCGCGGTCTCGCGCGCCGAGGACCGGCCGCCGCCGCGATAGTCGCGGATGCCGTATTTCTGCCAGTAAGTGATGTCGGCATGGCCGGGGCGGAACTTGGCGGCGATGTCGCCATAATCCTTCGACCGCTGGTCGGTGTTGCGGATCAGCAGCTGGATCGGCGTGCCGGTCGAGACGCCTTCGAACACGCCCGACAGGATCTCGACCTCGTCCGCTTCCCGGCGCTGGGTGGTGAACTTGTTCTGGCCCGGCTTGCGCCGGTCGAGCCAGACTTGCAGCGCCTCGGCCGCGATGGGCACCCCCGGCGGGCAGCCGTCGATCACCGCGCCAAGGGCAGGCCCGTGGCTTTCGCCCCAGGTGGTGACGCGGAAGAGGTGGCCGAAGGTGTTGAGGGACATGGGGCGCGCTCCTGTTGTCCCGGCGGTTTACGGCGGGGCGGGGCCGGGCTCAAGGCCGGGTGTGGGCCCGGCCGGGATCAGATCGAGCCGGCCTCGACCATGTAGTTGTTGGCGGTACACATCAGCGCGTCGTCCGAGGCCAGGAACAGCACCATCCGCGCCACATGCACCGGGTCGATCAGGTCGGGCAGGCATTGCCGGGCACGGTGCCGCGCGATCGCCTCGGGCTTCGCCCACAGTGCCTTCTGCCGGTCGGTCATGATCCAGCCCGGCACCACGGTGTTGACCCGGATCCGGTGGGGGCCGAGGTCGCGGGCCATGGTCCGGGTCAGGCCGTGGACGGCGGCCTTGGCGGTCGCATAGACCGGGAAGCCGCCGCCGGCTTCCCACCAGGAATTCGACCCCATGTTGACGATCGACCCGCCACCCGCGGCGATCATGTCGGGGGCCACCGCCTGGATCGCGAAGAACATGTGGCGCAGGTTGGTGGCGATGCGGTCGTCCCAATAGTCGGGCGTGACCGCCTGCCAGTCGTGGCGGTCGTCGCGGGCGGCGTTGTTCACCAGGATGGTGGCCGGACCAAGTCGGTCGCGCAGCCGGTCGATGCCCTGCTGCAGGGCGGGGATGTCGCGCAAGTCGGCGATCTCGAACGCCACCTCGCCGGGCAGGCTGGCGGCCAGCGTGGCGCTGGCCCCGGCATCGATGTCGAGGACGCCGACCCTGGCCCCCTGCCGGGCAAAGCCGCCGACGATCTCGGCGCCGATGCCCGAGGCGCCGCCGGTCACGATCACGACCCGATCCTTCAGGCTGGGATAGATGGCGAAGCGGTCGGTCATGGGGGTCCTCCTCTGTCACAGCGGCGGCCGCGCCCGGATCAGTGATCGCGACCGACACCGGAATGCAAGGGCGGCGATGCCGAAACGAAAACGCGCCCCGAAGGGCGCGTTCCGCAAATTGCCGAAGCCGGCAGGAGAAGGATCAGGCCTCTTTGGCCTTCTTCTTCACCGGCATCCAGATCTGCTTGTTGGTCAGGTACAGGAGCACGGTCAGCACCACCAGGAACAGCACGGCGGTCAGGCCGGCTTCCTTGCGGGCCATCATCTTCGGCTCGGCGGTCCACATCAGGAAGGCGGCCACGTCCTTCGACATCGATTCGAGATCGTTGGGCGCGCCGTCGCGGAACTCCACCTCGCCGCCCGACAGCGGCGGCGGCATGGCGATCCAGCCACCCGGGAAGGCGTGGTTCTCGTAGAGCGTGGTGCCGGCCTGTTCCTTGGTCTCGCCGGAATAGCCGGTCAGGATCGAGACGATGTGCTCGGGCCCGCCGATGCCGTTGACCAACTGGCTCAGGCCGGTGCCGTAGGGCCCGTGGAAGCCCGCGCGCGCCTTCGCCATCAGGCTCAGGTCGGGCGCGGTTTCCATCGAGCTCATCGGGAAGTTGTCGGTGACCTCGGCGGTGCGGGTGTCGCGCAGCGCCGGATCCCAGACTTCCCAGTTCTTGGCGTAGTCCCGGACCTGCTCTTCGGGCAGGTGCGGACCGCCCTGATCCGCAAGGGTGCGGATCGGCACGAATTTCAGACCATGGCAGCTCGAGCAGATCTCGGTATAGACCTGCAGGCCGCGCTGGAGCTGGTTCTGGTCGAACGTGCCGAAAGGCCCTTCGAACGAGAACGCGAAGTCGCGGTTGTGCGCCTCGGCACCGGCCGCGTAGGCCGCGCCGTTGCCCAGAGACACCACGGCCGCGCCGGCCAGGATGAGGTTCCTCAACATCACTGTCATCGTCCTTCTCACTCGGCCGGGCTGGCCACGGCGCTGCCTGCGCCATGGGCCTTGCCGTAATGGTCGTTGAAATCCTCCTCGACGGTGGCCACTGCGGGCAGCGGCTTTTCGATCACGCCCAAGAGCGGCAGGATCACGAGGAAGTAGAAGAACCAGTAGGCCGAGCCGAGCAGGGCGATGTAGGGATAGATCCCCTCGGCCGGCTGCGCGCCCACCCACATCAGCACCATGAAGTTGATGCAGAGCAGGTAGAACCACCACTTGAACATCGGGCGGTAGCGGCCCGAGCGCACGGCCGAGGTATCGAGCCAGGGCGCCAGCGCCATCACCACGATCGCGCCGAACATCGCCAGCACGCCGAAGAACTTGGCGTCGATGATGCCGAAGCTCACGAAGCTGGCGATCTGCACCACCCAGACATCGCCGTCGAAGGCGCGCAGGATCGCGTAGAAGGGCAGGAAGTACCATTCCGGCACGATATGCGCAGGCGTCTGCAGCGGGTTCGCTTCAAGGTAGTTGTCCGGGTGGCCCAGGTAGTTCGGCATGAAGCCGACGATGGCGAAGAAGATCACCAGCACCAGCGCCAGCGCGAACAGGTCCTTGATCACGAAGTACGGCCAGAACGGCAGCGTGTCCTTCTGGGCCTCGGCTTTCGATCCGCGGCGGACGTCGACGCCCGACGGGTTGTTGTTGCCGGTGGCATGGAACGCCCAGATGTGGACGATCACCAGGCCCGCAATCAGGAACGGCAGCAGGTAGTGCAGCGAGAAGAACCGGTTCAGGGTCGGGTCGCCGACGGCCGGTCCGCCCAGCAGCCAAGTCTGGATGGCCGGGCCGATGAAGGGAATGGCACCGAACAGGCCGGTGATCACCGTGGCGCCCCAGAACGACATCTGGCCCCAGGGCAGCACGTAGCCCATGAAGGCGGTCGCCATCATCAGCAGGTAGATCAGCATGCCGATGATCCAAGTGATCTCGCGCGGGGCCTTGTACGAGCCGTAGAACAGGCCGCGGAAGATGTGCAGGTACACCGCCACGAAGAACAGCGAAGCGCCGTTGGCGTGAAGGTAGCGCAGCATGTGGCCACCGTTCACGTTGCGCATGATGTGCTCGACGCTGGCGAAGGCCACCTCGACGCCGGCCTTGTAGTGCATCGCCAGCACGATCCCGGTGACGATCTGGAGCGCGAGGCAGAACGCCAGCACAATGCCCCAGATCCACATCCAGTTCAGGTTCTTCGGCGTCGGGATGAACAGCGTGTCATAGATCAGCCCGATCACCGGCAGGCGGGATTCGACCCACTTCTCGGCACCGGTCTTCGGTTCGTAATGGTCGTGCGGAATTCCGGACATGATCCCCCCTCAGCCAAGCTGGATCGTGGTGTCGTCGACGAAGGCAGCCACCGGCACGGGCAGGTTGCGCGGCGCGGGGCCCTTGCGAATGCGGCCGGACGAATCGTAGTGCGATCCGTGGCACGGGCAGAACCAGCCGTTGAAGTCGCCCGCATCGCCCAGCGGCACGCAGCCGAGGTGGGTGCAGACGCCCATCATCACCAGCCATTCGCCGTTCTCGCTCAGCGCGCGGTTCTGGTCCGTGGCGGGCGCGTCGGCGGCGATATTGCTGTTCTCGGCATTCTGGTCGACCAGGTCGCTCAGGGGCACGCCGCGCGCGTCCTCAATCTCTTCGGGCGTGCGGCGGCGGATGAAGACAGGTTTTCCAAGCCACTTCACGGTCAACTGGGTACCGACATCGATGCCGCTGACGTCGACCCGGATGGACGACAGCGCCTGGACATCGGCGCTGGGGTTCATCTGGTTCGCCAGCGGCCAGACAGCGGCGCCAACGGCAACAGCGCCGGCGCCGGCGGTCGCGTAATACAGGAAGTCGCGGCGCGTGCCTTCGTGGTCTTCTGCGTGGGACACGGAATCCTCTCCATCTCATTGCCGGCCAAGCCAGCACGATAGGCGGGCCGCCGCCTTGGCCGCGACCGCTCTGCATGGTGACCTAGACCGCGGCGGTCAAGGCGTCCAGCGGACAATCTAGCGCACAGCGGCCTGAAATCCGCATTTCTTGCGTGTCTTATCGGCTTTTGCCGGCGCTGCTGGCCATGGTGTTGGCAGTTGGCGGCGAATGTCGCGCCGGGGACTTGTGCCCCGGCTGCAACGCATCGATACTGCTGTTGCGGCATCACCCCGGAGTCCTTGCCGGTCGGCACCATGGCTCCTATTTCGCACTCGACGGGGGTAAGTCCCCCAAACTGTGGAATCACTCCCATGCTTCGCCTCGCTGCCCTCGGCCTCGCCTCGCTTCTCGTCACGGCCCTTCCGGCTGCGGCCGAGTTCGAGTTGAGCGGCTATACCGGCTGGCAGACCTCGCCCCACAGCGACGTCAAGGGCACGGATCCAAGCGGAATCGGCGATTTCGACTTCACCGCCGGGTGGGAAGGCAACTCGATGGCGCCGCCGCCCTACTGGGGTGTCCGCGGCACCTGGTGGACCGAAAGCGACTTCGGCTTCGGTCTGGATTACAGCCATGCCAAGGTCTACGCCGACGACGAGACGCTGCAGGACGAGGGGTTCAATATCCTCGAATTCACCGACGGCCTGAACATCGTCACCGCGACCGTGTTCAAGCGCTTCCCGGGGCAGGAGCGGGTCTGGACCCCCTATGTGGGCGGCGGTCTGGGCGTGTCGGTCCCCCATGTCGAGGTGCAGACGACCGGTGACAAGACCTTCAACTACCAGTACGGCGGCCCCGCCGTGCAGTGGGTTGCAGGCGTGAGCTATCCGTTCACCCCGTCATGGTCGGTCTTCGGCGAGTACAAGGGCACCTATTCGAAGAACGACGTCGATCTCGACGGTGGCGGCAATCTCGAGACCAACATCGTCACCAACGCCCTGAACCTGGGCGTCAGCTTCAACTTCTGATCTTCCGGGGTTCGGGCGACATGACAAGGGGCGGTTAGACCGCCCCTTCTTCGTTTCCGACGCTTGAAGCCCGCAGCGGTCAGTGCGGATCCTGGGGCACCGTCGCCTGCATCGACGGGCGGGTGGCGAAGTGGGCGTACCAATCGGCCAGCGCCGGCGCGCCCGAGCGCCAGTTGCGGGCGTCCAGACGGAAATCCAGATACCCCAGCGCCGCGCCGATGGCGATATGGCCGGCATCGACCGGCCCGGCCAGATGGCCCATCCAGCGCCCGTCCAGCGCCTCGACCGCCCGGGTGATCTTGCCCCAGTAGCCGTCCAGCAGGGCGACGTTGCGCTGTTCAGGGGCGCGCAGCCGGGTCTCGTAGACCATGGTGAGCGCTGAATCGAGGATGCCGTCGCCGGTGGCTTCCAGCGTCAGCGTCGACCACAGCGCCGGCGGCTCGGGATACAGCGCCGACCCGCCCCGGTGGGCGAGATAGCGGCAGATCACCCGGCTGTCATAAAGCGCCGGGCCGTCGTTGCGTTCCAGCACCGGGATCTTCCCCAAGGGGTTCTGCGCCAGCGGCATCCGCACGCTGTCCAGCGGCGTGCCGCTGGCCATCACCACCTGCACGTCGCCGGACTGGCCGGTCTCGTGCAGCGTGATCATCACCTTCCGAACGAAGGGCGAGGTCGGACTTCCGAAAAGCCGCATGTCAGACCCGGTGCAGCCGGATCCGGGCCAGCCCGGCCAGGTCGACTGCGATGCCCGGGCCGGTCGGCCCGACCCGCAGCACCCGCTTCAGCTTCAGCCCGCCGCGCCAGCCATCGGCCTCGCGCCGGGCCGAGGCGCCCTCGGGCAGGGTGTCGAGAACGTCCTCGGCCGGCTGGTGCAGTGCCAGCCCCGATTGCGCCCGGAGCAGCGCATAGGCTGCAAGCGTCATCAGGATGTAGCGCAGCGCAATGCCGGCGACGGGGGCGAGAAGGGGCATGGCAGGAACCTCGCGGAACGTGAGCCTATGAGATGGGACTGAACCAACCCCGGGTCAAGCTGGCAAGTCCCGGAAGCTGAACCGGTCGCCGGATGGCGCGAACGTGACCGGGCCGCGGTCAGGCAGCCAGCCGGACGCCGTCGTGGCCGGTGATCCGGGTCCGGACGATCTGCCCCACGGCCTGCGGCGCGGCAAAGCGCACCTCGGTGAAATGCGGCGTCCGGCCCAGATCCGCGGCCTCCATCAAGACGGCGTGGTCGCGGCCGATCTGGGCGTCCAGATGGGCGCGCACCGCCGCCTCGCCGGCCGCGCGCAGCCGGGTGGCCCGGTCGCGGATCGCGCCGCCATCGACCTGGGGCATCCGGGCCGCCGGCGTGCCGGGGCGGGGCGAATAGGGAAAGACATGCAGCCAGGTCAGGCCGCAATCCTCGACCAGCTGCAGCGAGTTCCGGAACATCACCTCGGTCTCGGTCGGGAAGCCGGCGATCAGGTCGGCGCCGAAGGTGATGTCGGGGCGCAGCCGGCGCGCCTCGGCGCAGAAGCGGATCGCGTCGTCGCGCAGGTGGCGCCGCTTCATCCGCTTCAGGATCAGGTCGTCGCCGGCCTGCAGGCTCAGGTGCAGGTGCGGCATCAGCCGGGCTTCCTCGGCAATCGCTGCCATCAGCGCCGGGTCGGCCTCGATCGAGTCGATCGAGGACAGCCGCAGCCGGGGCAGGTCGGGCACCAGCTTCAGGATCCGGCGCACCAGATCGCCCAGCCGCGGCGTCCCCGGCAGATCGGCGCCCCAGCTGGTCAGGTCCACCCCGGTCAGCACCACCTCGTTGTAGCCCTGCTCGACCAGCCGGCGGATCTGGTCCACGACCACGCCTGCGGGGACCGAGCGGGAATTGCCGCGGCCGAAGGGGATGATGCAGAAGGTGCAGCGGTGGTCGCAGCCGTTCTGGATCTGCACATAGGCCCGCGCCCTTGTGCCGAAGCCGTCGATCAGGTGCGAGGCGGTCTCGCGCACCGACATGATGTCGTCGACCTGCACCTTCTCGCTGCCCAGGGTCCAGTCCGCCGCGGCAAGGCCGGTCCAGGTCGCCGATTCCATCTTGGCGGCATTGCCGATCACCCGGTCGACCTCGGGCATCGCCGCAAAGCTGTCGGGGTCGATCTGGGCGGCACAGCCGGTGACGATGATCCGCGCCGCCGGGTTCTCGCGCCGGGCCCGGCGGATGTCCTGCCGGGCTTTCCGGACCGCCTCGGCGGTCACCGCGCAGGTGTTGACGATCACCGCGTCACTCAGCCCGGCCGCCTCGGCCAGCCGCTTCATCGCCTCGGTCTCATAGGCGTTCAGGCGACAGCCATGGGTCGAGAAGATCGGCGGGGTGGAACCGGGCGCGCTCATGGCACCAGCGAGTCCATGAAGGCGCCGGTCAGCACGCCGTCGAAGACGTGGGCGGTGGCGCCGGCCATCCAGATGCCGTCGTCGCGCCAGTCGAGGCTCAGCCAGCCGCCGTCCAGCTCGATCCGCACGCTGCGGCCGGTCAGGCCGCGCCGCGCCGCCGCCACCGCCGTTGCGCAGGCGCCGGTGCCGCAGGCCAACGTGATGCCGGTGCCGCGTTCCCAGACCCTGAGCCGGATGGTGCCGTCGGCACGGATCTGGGCGAATTCCACGTTGGTGCGTTCCGGGAACAGCGGGTCGTTCTCCAGCACCGGGCCGAGCTGGGCCAGGTCGATCGCAGCGACATCCGACACGAAGCTGACGCAATGGGGGTTGCCCATGCCGACGGCGGCGGGGCTGCCGGGCAGCGGCAGCACCAGCGTGTCGGTCTCGCGCGCCAGCGGCACCTGATGCCAGTCCAGCCGCGGGGCGCCCATGTTGACGCGCACCACCCCGTCGGCGTCCCGTTCGGCGCGCAGGATGCCGCCCGCGGTCTCGACGGTGATGCTGTCGCGCCCCGTCAGGGCCATTTCCCGGGCGGCGACGCAGCGGGTGGCATTGCCGCAGGCGCCCGAGGGCGAGCCGTCGACGTTCCAGAAGGTCAGCGCCAGGTCGGCGGCGTCGCTGTCCAGCACCTCGGCCAGCTGATCGAAGCCGACCCCCCGGTGCCGGTCGCCGATCGCCCGGACCAGGGCCGGATTGGCACGCACCGGCCCGCCCCGTGACTCGAGGATCACGAAGTCATTGCCCAGCCCGTGCATCTTCACGAAGGGCAGATCTCTGGCGCCAGTGTCCTTCATCCGCGCGGCTATAATCCCGCGGCGCGGTGAAATCCAGAGCGGGTGCAGAAATCGTCGGAAACGCTCTTGACCCCCGCAGACGAGCTTTGTAGATGGGCCACCTGACCGGCGGCGCCTATCCCCAGAAGGGGCGGGGCCACGGGTCGGCGCACGGCCCGGGAATCCGGGTCTGCATCCTGGATGGGCCGTTAGCTCAGTTGGTAGAGCAACTGACTTTTAATCAGTGGGTCACAGGTTCGAATCCTGTACGGCTCACCATCCTTTCTCCGCGATGATCGCCCCGAATGGGGGTTGCCGGCGCCCGATGGGCGCTGCGATCATCTGTGCGGTGTGGTGCCGCCGGACCCTGGTTCGCCGGCCCGGATCGGGTGCAGGCGGTGCGGGGGTTTCCATGAAGGTTGTCGTTCTGGGCGCGGGCGTCATCGGGGTGACGACGGCCTATTATCTGGCGCGTGCCGGCGCCGAGGTCGAGGTGCTGGACCGCCAGCCCGGCCCCGGGCTGGAGACCAGCTTCGCCAATGCGGGCGAGCTGTCCTATGGCATGACCTCGCCCTGGGCGGCGCCGGGGATTCCGAAGAAGGCGGTGCAATGGCTGTTCATGCACCACCGGCCGCTGTTCATCTGGCCGATGGTCAGCCCGCGGATGTGGGCCTGGGGCATCCGGATGCTGCGCAACTGCAACGCCGACGCCTACCGGGTCAATAAGGGCCGGATGGTGCGGATCTCGAACTACAGCCGGGATGCGCTGAGCGACCTGATGGCCGAGGTCGACCTGTCCTTCGACCAGCGCGAGCTGGGTACGCTGCAGCTTTTCCGCGAGGAGAAGCAACTGAAGGGCTCGAAGGCCGACCAGGAGGTGCTGGCGGAATACGATTCCCCCTTCGAGGTGCTGGACCGCGACGGCTGCATCGCCGCGGAGCCCGGCCTGATCCATGTCGCCGACAAGTTCGTCGGTGGCCTGCGGCTGCTGGCCGACCGGACCGGGGATTGCCGGATGTTCACCCTGGCGCTGGCGAAACAGGCCGAGGCGCTGGGGGTGAAGTTCCGCTATGGCCAGACCATCACCGCCTTCGAACGCGAGGGCGCCGGGATCAGCGGCGTGCTGACCAGCGAGGGCAAGGTCACCGGCGACAGCTTTGTCTGCTGCATGGGGCCCTATGCGCCGA
>JBGAOK010000148.1:0-5691 GCA_044221805.1 Meridianimarinicoccus sp. | reverse complement strand
ATCGGAATGCCGCTGAAGCGCGAACGGGCGCGGCCGCGGCCGTTCGCGCACAGCAGGGCTTGCCTCACAGGAAAGACGAACGCTGCCGTCCAGGGGCTATTCGCGCGGCGGCGAGGGCCGGTCTGTGCGCCTTCGACCGCCAGACCGCACCCCCACCCGCTCAGGTCGGCGTAGCGGGCTGAACCCTGACGGACGCGGCGCAAGACGACGCGTCGACCGGGTTGGCCGGTGCCCGGCTGGCTAAGAAGTGCAGGTGAAGGGTCAGTCCGCGGCCAAGTGCGGCCGGGTTCGCCCTAGCGCCGCCGGTCCCGGCGCGAACTCATCGGCTGGAAGGCGACGCCCACATGGGCTTCGCAATAGGGTTTGCCCTGTTCGACCGGCAGACCGCAGAACCAGAAATCCGGCGTGGCCGGATCCCCGATCGGCCACTTGCAGGTCCGTTCCGTCAGTTCCATCAGGGTCAGCCGGCGCGCCATCTTCTCGACTTCGCGCTGCGAGGCGAGCGCCTCGGGACTGATCTCGTTCGTCGACGGCTGCGGCGGCAGCGGCTGGCCCGCGGGCACGATCGCCTTCCGCGCCGGCACCATCAATTTCTGCGCCGGCTGCACCGGCTGCGGTTCTTCCATCACTTCAGGCTCCTCGGCCACGTCCGTCTCCGCGGCAGTCTCGACTTCCGCGATGTCCTCGATCTCGGCCTCGTCCGGCCGGACCGGCCCCGAACCGTTGGTCCGGTTTGACAGACCCAGCCGGTGAACCTTGCCGATCACGGCGTTGCGAGTGACCCCCCCGAGTTCCTTGGCAATCTGGCTGGCGCTTTGCCCCTCGGCCCACATCTTCTTCAGCGTCTCGACGCGTTCTTCGGTCCAGGACATGAGCCACCTTCAGGATCAATACGTTTTGACGCGGGGCCATGGCCCGGCGTCGCCAGCTCGGCTTTCTTGTCAGGCGCCTATTCTAGTCAGCGCGCGCGCGGATACAAGACGTGCCGGGAAAGGACCGCGCGCGCCAGGCCGGACTGCGGGCCGTACGGGGGGCCGGCGCCGCGGTCAGGCGCGGTGGGCCGCGGCGGCGAGTTCGGCCACGAAGGCGAGGATCTCGGACACCGGGCGGCGGTCCTCGATCCGCTTGACGATGGCCGAGCCGACCACGCAGCCATCGGCGATGGCGGCGATGGACTCCGCGGTTTCGGGGCTGCGCACGCCGAAGCCCACGATGACCGGCAGGTCGGTCTTCGCCTTGATCCGGGCGACCTCAGGCGCGACGTCGGCGGCCTGGGCCGCGGCGGCGCCGGTGATCCCGGTGATCGAGACGTAGTAGACGAAGCCCGACGTGTTCTGCAGCACCTTGGGCAGGCGGCGCTCATCGGTGGTCGGCGTGGCGAGACGGATGAAGTTCAGCCCGGCCGCCTGGGCGGGCAGGCAGAGTTCCTCGTCCTCCTCGGGGGGCAGGTCGACGACGATCAGCCCGTCGATCCCGGCGGCCCCGGCCTGATCGAGGAACTTCGGCACGCCGCGGGAATGGATCGGGTTGTAGTAGCCCATCATTACGATCGGCGTGGAGTGGTCGGTCTCGCGGAAGCGGCGCACCATCGCGAGGGTCTTGTCGAGGGTCTGGCCGGCGGCCAGCGCGCGCTGGCCGGCCAGCTGGATCGTCGGGCCGTCGGCCATCGGGTCGGTGAAGGGCATGCCCAGTTCGATCACGTCGACCCCGGCGCCCGGCAGGCCGAGGACCAGCTCGAGCGAGGTGTCGTAATCGGGATCGCCCGCCATCACGTAGGCGACGAAGGCCTTGCGGCCCTCGGCCTTCAGGGTCGCGAACTTGCGGTCGATCCGTGTCATGCTGCCTCCGCCCATCGGTCGGCCTGCTGTGGCGGAACGACCCGGAAAGATCAAGCGGTGCGCGTCAGGGTCCGGGGGTCTTTGACCCGGACATGATCATCCAGTGGGTCCCGAAGCGGTCGCGCAGCATGCCGAAGCCTTCCGCGAAGAAGGTCTCGCCCCAGGCCATGATCTCCTCGCCCCCTTCCGAAAGGGCATCGAAGATGCGCCGGCCCGAGGCAAGGTCGGGCGCGGCATGGCTGATGCTGACCGCCTTCTGGGCATCGCCCTCGGTGCCCGGCGGGAAGTCCGAGGCCATCAGCATCCGCCCGCCCAGGGTCAGGGTGGCATGCAGCACGCGGTTGCTGTCGGCGAAGACCGGCGGGGCCTCGGGCATCTCGGAATAGCGCATCACGAACAGGTCGTCGGCCGCGAAGACGTTGGCGTAGAATTCCATCGCCGCCGCACAGTCGCCGCGGAAATGCAGGTAGGGATCGAAGCTCATGGCGGGTCTCCCGCTGGGGGCGCGCTCAGGCGCCGTCGAAAAGGATTTCGCCGGTCCACGCCGCCCGCGGGGCGAGGTGGGCCTGCCAGAAGCGTTCGGCGATCCGGTCCGGCGCGAAGGGGGTGCCGGGGGCGATGGCGCCGTTGATGGTGATGGTGGTGAAGTGGATGCCGAGATCCTGGAAGGCCGCGGTCGAGGCCAGCGCCAGCCCGCGCATCGCCGACTTGCCGGCGGCAAGGGCGGGCGAGGCGCGGCTGTTCTGGGGCCTGAGCGCGGTGCCGCCGCCGGTCCAGATCACGCTGCCGCCGCGGGCGCGCATCGCGGGCAGCACCGCCTGGGTCGCCACCAGCGCCGAGGTGGCGCAGATCCGCAGTTCGTGGTCCAGCAGCACGGGGTCGAGATCGGGGCCTTCGGCCGCGATCCACTGGCTGACATTGTAGACCAGCACCCGGGGCGGACCGAAGGCGTCGGTCGCCGCGGCGATCCCGGCGCGCAGGCTGTCGAAATCGGCCACGTCGGCCGCGAATCCCCGCACGCTGCCGCCGTCGCCCGCCAGTTCGGCGGCCAGTGCGTCAAGCCGCGGCCCGCCCCGCGCCAGGGCCGAGACCTGCAGCCCGCCGGCCGCGAAGCGCCGCACCAGCGCGGCGCCAAGGCCGGGGCCGACGCCCACCACCACTGCATGTTCCATCATCCCGCTCCCCTTTGCTGCTGCCTGCCCGTGCCGCGCGTCGCCCACCGGTCAGGCCGGCGCCGCCTCTGTGGTGATCATCCAGCTGATCCCGAACCGGTCACGCAGGATGCCGAAACCCGCCGACCAGAAGGTCGGCTGGTAGGGCATCAGGATCTGCCCGCCATCGGACAGGCGGTCGAAGGCGATCATCCCGGCTTCGGCACTGGGCAGCGCCATGTAGACCGAACACCCGGCCATGGCCGGGGTGGCGCCGGTGACATCGTCGGCGCCGAGGATCTCGCCCCCGTCGATCCGCAGTGCGGCGTGCATGATCCAGTCGGCCTTGTCTTCGGGCAGGGCGGGACCGCCGGGCGGCATGTCCCGGGCGGGCATCATCATGGTGACCTCGCCGCCGAAGACCTCGGCATAGCGCGTCAACGCCTGCCGGCAGGTGCCGTGAAAGGTCAGGTAGGGTGTCGGGTTCATCGCGTCCTCCCCTCGGTGGCCGGCCGGGCCGGGCGTGGGCGGGACCGCACCCCGATGTGCCATCCCGCTGCCGCCAATCATGCGCCGGCGGCATCGGTTTCGGCAACGCCTGGCTTTGCCGTGGCCGCAGGCGCCGCTGCGGCAGGACCGGATCGGCCGCGGCGCCACCTCGGGCGGGGATGTCGAGATGTCGTTTAGCCTGCGCAGAGCCTGGCGGGCGCCGCGGTATGCGCCGGGGATGCGGCTGGACCACAGGGTCGATCCGCGCCGCCAGAGCCTGCGGGGCATGCTCCAGCTGTCCTCGGGGCTGGGCGCGGGCTTGGCGACGGTCACGCTGCTGGCGGCGCCCGCCGGAGACCCTGCCGCGACCGGACGCTTCGTCGCCAACGCCGCCGAGGTCGAAGCGAGCCGACTGCGCCGCGGCTGGTCCGACCTGCGGTTCGTGCTGGCCCGGAAATACGGCTTCGCCGACTGGCTGATCTACCGCGCCTTCGCCCGTGGCCGGCTGCGGCAGCTTCGCGCCTTGGCGGCGGCGCCGGACCTGCTGCGCCGGATCGCCGGGCGCAGCCCGCAGCCGCCGCTGCCCGACGAGGTCTGACAGGGTCTGACGAGGGGCCGGCGCGCTTGCCTCGGCCGGCCAGAACGCGCAGGCTGGCAAAGGGAGAGGACCGATGCCGCGCATCCGATTCACCGCGAACCTCAGGCGCCATCTGGAGACGCCCGAGCTTGAGGCACCCGGGCACAGCGTGCGCGAGGTGCTGGATGCCGCGCTGAAGGACGAGGCGCTGCTCAGGTCCTATGTGCTGGACGATCAGGGGCGGCTTCGCCGTCATGTGACGATCTTCGTCGGGGGACAGATGATCGCCGACCGCGCCGGGCTGACCGATCCTGTCGCCCCCGACGCCGAGATCTATGTCCTGCAGGCGCTGTCGGGGGGGTAAGCCATGGATGTTCTTGACATTGCCACGCGCAAGGGCCTGTTCCGGCTGCGCCGGGGGGTCGCCGGCTGGGCGATCGAGGGACCGCCCGCCTTTCTGGGCGAGCCGGTCTCGGCGCTGCTGACGGACCCGCGCGACGGCACCCGCTATGCGGCGCTCAGGCTGGGGCATTTCGGCTGCCGGCTGCACCGGTCGGCGGACGGGGGCGCGACCTGGACGGAAATCGCGGCCCCGGCCTATCCGAAGTCCGATGCTGCCGATGCCCCGGCGCTGGACATGATCTGGGAACTGGTGCCCGGGGGCGGGGACCAGCCCGGGCTGATCTGGGCCGGCACGCTGCCCGGCGGTCTGTTCGTCAGCCGCGACCGCGGCGAAAGCTGGGCGCTGGTCGAAACCCTGTGGGACAAACCCGAACGCGCCCGCTGGTTCGGCGGCGGCTATGACCACCCGGGCATCCATTCGATTCTGGTCGACCCGCGCGACAGCCGGCAGCTGACCGTCGGCATCTCCTGCGGCGGGGTCTGGATGAGCGAGGACGGCGGCGACAGCTGGCGGCAGGGCGGCCATGGGCTGCGGGCGGATTTCCTGCCGCCCGATCAGGCGATGGATCCGGTCAGCCAGGACCCGCACCGGCTGGCCGCCTGCGCCGCCGACCCGGACCGGGTCTGGTGCCAGCACCACAACGGCATCTTCGTCTCGTCCGACCGCGGCCACAGCTTCACCGAGGCGACGGGGGTGAAGCCCGCCGCTTTCGGCTTTGCCGTTGCCGCGCATCCCGCCGACCCGGACACCGCCTGGTTCGTGCCGGGGGTGAAGGATGAATGCCGGGTGCCGGTGGACGGGCGGCTGGTGGTGACCCGCACCCGGGACGGCGCCGGCAGCTTCGTGGCGCTGGCGGGCGGCCTGCCGGCGGGGCCGAGCTATGACCTGGTCTATCGCCACGCGCTGGCGGTGGACGCGACCGGCAGCCGGCTGGCGATGGGGTCGACCACCGGCAATCTCTGGCTGTCCGAGGATGGCGGCGAGGCCTGGGTGCTGGTCAGCGGCCACCTGCCGCCGGTCCACGCGCTGGCCTTCGTCTGAGCGGCCTCAGCCCCGGGTCAGGGCGGCCAGGCGGGCCACGGTGTTGAGGTTGCGCGCCGTGCCCGCGTCCATCGCCGGCAGCCGCAGCCGCGAGCGGCCAATGCCCGACGGCGTGTGGAGGTAGATCTCGCGCCGGCCCGCCACCAGTTCCTCGTCGGTGCGGTTGTGGGCGCGAGCGATGGCATCGGGGTC
>JBGAOK010000147.1:0-5721 GCA_044221805.1 Meridianimarinicoccus sp. | reverse complement strand
GGTAACCGGTTCCGCCCCCGACGGTCACGCCGCGGCGATCTCGAAGTCCGATCCGCCCCGCCAGGTCAGCGTCCACTTCGTGCCCGGCCTGACGTTCTGGACGATCTGCGGCACGAAGGCCACAAAGCAGGTGCCGCCCGGGCATCGGGCCGAGGGATAGAGCAGTCCGCCATGGCCCGCCGCGCGCAGGTCGCGCGCCAGCGCCTGACCGGCCGGGTAACCGACCGCCGGATCCGGGTCGAGCGCCGGGGTCTCCACCCCCCGAAGGTCGGGAAACTCGCCGATGAAATCGGCCAGCAGCGCCACATAGACCGCCGAATCGTGGAACCGCCCGACGTTGCGCAACTCCCGTGTCCGGTGAAAGCCCACCTCGTGGCAGGCGGTCAGGTCGTCGAAGGCGCAATACCAGGCGCCGCGGTCGCCGGCGTTGAAGCGGTTCCCCTCGGGGCGGGTATAGGCGAAGGCCGCGTTCACATGGGTATGGCCATAGCGGTCGAGATCCGCCCGATGGCGCCGGAACGCCAGTTCGCGCCGGTCCAGCGCCGGGCCGCCCTCGCGCTCGGCCACCAGCCGCGCGCTGGTTTCGCCTTCCAGCCCGGCAAGGATTGCCGCCTCGGCCTCGTCATCCACCAGCGCGCGCAGGACCGGGGGCTTGTGGTGGGTGTGCGAGATCAGCCGGACCAGACCGCGCTCGCGCAGGTCGGTCAGCTTCACATCCCGCCCCGCAGCGCATCGAGATAGGTCCTGACCCGGAGGATCTTCGGCAGACCGCCCGCGGCCATCGCATCGACCGGGCGCTGGCCGCCGAATTCCGGCCCGGCATTGGGCAGCGTGACCCAGTCCCGCGCCAGCGGATCGGCGAAATAGAGCTCCAACGCCTTGTAGATGCCCACCAGCGCGCTGAAGCGCAGCATCTGGTCCCGGCCCAGCACGCCCTTCCAGCCCGGCTCGCGCGCGTTCTTCCAGGTGCTGACCGGCATGTCCGCCAGCGCGGCCGCCTCGGCCAGCTTCAGGTTCCAGTGCTGCGCGATCCGGCCGAAGGCCTTCAGCGCCACCGCCTGCCGTTCGGCCAGGCCGGGTGCGGCCGGATCGGGATCGTGATGGTCGCGCAGACGGACGGACATGGCGAAGCCTCCTGCCTTCCGTCGCAAGATAGGCTCATATCATCCGCCTTGCAAGGCAATATGGCCCGAATAGCCCTGCCGGCCGGGTCAGGCCTTCTTCACCAGCCGGATCACCACCAGCACGATGATCGCGCCGATCATCGCCGACAGGACCGAATCGAAGAAGCCGCCGCCCATGTGCAGGCCGATCGCCGGCAGGGCATAGCTGGCCACCACGGCGCCGACGATTCCCAGCACCACGTTGCCGAGGAAGCCGAAACCGCCGCCGCGGACAATCAGGCCGGCAAGCCAGCCGGCAATGGCACCGATGAGGATGGCGATGATCAGACCCACGAACGGCTCCCTGTCACTGGGGTTTGGGCCCATGATGCCGATCCGGCGCGGTCCCGTCCAGCATCCTTGCCGAAGTGCCGCAGCGGAACCCGACCCGTCCCACGCCACGGCGCCTTCCGGAACCCCGGCGCCGGGAGCAAGAATGGCAGTGCGTCAGGACCTTGCACCGGGATCGCGGCGACCACCCCGGCTGCCGCAGTCCAGCCCCGCCCCGTCATGGCCGCGAAACCACGATGGTATGATTTTTCCATCCGCAACTTTGGTCGCATTTGACAATCCACCGGGAAAGATTATTGCTTGGTATACCAGACCCAAGCACAACGCGAGGCAACAATGCCCGTCCACCGCATCATCTACGAACAGCTCTGCGCCCTCTACGGCGAAAAGATCGTCAAGCGCTTCTACGTGCCCATGCGCCCGATCTGGTGAGGCTGCGCCGCGGGACCGGACGACCGGACTTCCCCCGCGACCGCGCGGACGCCGCCTGACAGCCGCGCCGCGCCCACCCGTCCCCGCCCTGCGGCGGACCTTCGCTGCCTGCCAATGGGCCGATCTCCGGTCAGATGCCAGACCTCTGCTGCGGGGGAGTTGAATCCCCCGCCGTCACGCGGCATGAGAACCCGACATCATGCCGGGGATCCCGATGACCGTACTTTACCACGCGCCGCTCTCCCCCTTCTGCCGCAAGGTCCGCCTGACGCTGTCGGAAAAGCGCATCGACACCGACCTGCAGGAAGAACGCTACTGGGAGAAATCGCCCGAATTCCTCCGCCGCAACCCGGCCGGCAAGGTGCCGGTGCTGAAGATCGACGGGCTGACGCTCAGCGAAAGCCAGGCGATCTGCGAATACCTCGACGAGGTCTATCCCAATCCCCGCCTGATGCCCTCGGACCCGCGCGAGAAGGTCGAGGTGCGCCGCATCTGCGCCTGGTTCGACGACAGCTTCTACCACGAGGTGACGCTGAAGGTCCTCGGCGAGCGGGTGAACAAGAAGCTGACCAAGACCGGCTATCCGGATTCGAAGCTGGTCAAGGAAGGTGTCACCCGGGTCAAGTATCACCTGGACTACATGGCGCATCTGCTCGACCACCGGCGCTGGCTGGCCGGCGACACCATGTCCCTGGCCGATTTCGCCGCGGCGGCGCAGCTGTCATCGGTCGACTATACCTCGGACGTGGACTGGAACCGCAGCGCCGTGGTCAAGGACTGGTACGCCAAGATCAAGTCCCGCCCGGCCTTCCGCGGCCTGCTCGCCGACCAGATCGCCGGTTTCCCGCCGCCGCCCCATTACAGCGATCTGGACTTCTGAAGCCGCCAGCGGTCGGCCACGGCCTGGGCGGCGCGCAGCAGCAGGATGAAGACCAGACCCGAACCCCAGGTCGCGGCATAGAAGCCAAGCCGCGCCGGGAAGCGCATGTCGTTCAGGAAGGGATAGGGCAGGCCGGTGGTGACGCTGCCCACGGGTCCGTCGTTCAGGGGCTGCACCGCCAGCTCCGCCCAGACCACATAGGCCAGCACCAGCACCCCCAGCCACAGCGCGGTGGCGCCGATCCGGCGGAAGCCGCGTTTCAGCACCAGCACGTCGAACCATTGCAGCAGTGGCCCGACCAGGTGCAGGTAGTATTCCCGATAGGCCACCGGGGCGTTCTCGCCGTTCACCAGCGCCGGATCCTGGAAGAAGAGCCGCCAGTAGGACACCACGACGATCATGTTGATGACCGCGGTGACCGAGGCGAAGACGGCGCCGCGCCCGTCCCGCCGGCCATAGCTCCGGGTCAGCATCAGCCCGGCCGAGATCAGGCTCATGGTCAGCGCCCAGTTGGTCAGATAGCGGAACTGCCAGCCGAAATCGGCCATGGTCCAGGTCTCGGCCAGAGCGCGGTCAACGGAATAGAACGCGGCAAGGGCAAAGACGGCGGCCCGGTAGGCGATCACCTTCGGGGACCTGACGATCGGGGTCATGCGGTGTCCTTTCCTCCGCGCCGCACAGCAGGACCGGCGGTTTTCCTTCGCCGGGTGGCCGGGTCAGGCTGACCCCAAACCGGCGCAGGAGGCAACCGGATGCAGCAGGTCCGGCCACCGACCAAACGGTCGCGATGCCGGCGCGGGTCCTGACCGACCCCGCCGGGGCGGAATGTCCCGGGCCGCGGTGATTGCCCCGCCCCCGTACTCCCTGCGCGGAAAGCCCGAGCGGCGTCCCCGCGCAACCACCCGGTGCGCAACCTTGCTGCCCGCGGGCTGCTCCGGGGCTCTAGCCGATGATCTCGAACCGGGTCACGTCGACCATGCCGCGGTCGGTGATCTTCAGCGCCGGGATCACCGGAAGGGCCAGGAAGGCCAGTTGCAGGAAAGGCTCGGGCAGCGTCACCCCCAGCGACCGGGCCGCGGCGCGCAGCTCGACCAGCCGGTCGCGCACGGTCTCGAAGGGTTCAAGGCTCATCAGCCCGGCCACCGGCAGCGCCAGTTCCGCCAGCACCCTGCCGCCGCCCGCCACCACGAAACCGCCCTCGATCTCGGACAGCCGGTTCGCCGCCACCGCCATGTCGGCATAGTCGACACCGACGCAGGCGATGTTGTGGTGGTCGTGGCAGACGGTCGAGGCGATCGCCCCCGCCGTCATCCCGAAGCCCCTGACGAAGCCGGTGGCGATGTTGCCGTTCTTGCCGTGGCGTTCGACCACGGCGATGCGCACCAGATCCCGGGACGGGTCCGGCGCCTTGTCGCCGTCGACGATGGGGATCCGCTCGTGCAGGTGGTCGGTCAGGATCTGCCCGACCCGGATGCCGATCACGTCGGTCTCCTCGCGGTTGGCCTTGGCGCGGAACGACTCCGGCGTCACCCGCGGCGCCTTCACCGACTGCCGGCCGACCGTGGCCACGTCGCCGCGTCCGGCAAAGGCGGCCTCGTCCACCACCCGGCCGCCGCACAGCACCAGTTGCGCATGGCAGCCGTCCAGACTGTCGATCGCCACGATGTCGGCGCGCTTGCCCGGCGCGATCTGGCCGCGGTCCTTCAGCCCGAAGGCCTCGGCCGCCGACAGGGTGGCGGCGCGATAGGCGGCCAGCGGTGGCGTTCCCAGCGCGATCAGCTCGCGGATCATGTAGTCCAGATGCCCGTGTTCGGCGATGTCCAGCGGGTTCCGGTCATCGGTGCACAGGCACATGTAGGGCGCGGTCCGCTCGCTCAGAAGCGGCTGCAGCGCCTGCAGGTCCTTCGACACCGAGCCTTCCCGGATCAGGATCCGCATCCCCTTCCTGAGCTTCTCCAGCGCCTCGGCGGCGCTGGTCGCCTCGTGCTCGGTCGTGATCCCGGCGGCGATATAGGCGTTCAGGTCCTTCCCCGACAGAAGCGGCGCATGGCCGTCCACATGGCCGCCGGCGAACAGGGCGAGCTTCGCCATCGCGCCGGGGTCGCGGTGGATCACGCCCGGATAGTTCATGAACTCGGCCAGCCCGATCCCCGCCGGATGGCCCATCAGCCCGGCCAGATCCGCGGCCGACAGTGCCGCCCCGGCGGTCTCCATGTCGGTCGAGGGCACGCACGAGCTGAGTTGGACGCGAATGTCCATCAGGGTGTGGCGGCTGGCTTCCTGGAAATAGCGGATGCCGGCGGCGCCGATCACGTTGGCGATCTCGTGCGGGTCGCAGATCGCGGTGGTGACGCCGCGGGGCGCGACGCAGCGGTCGAATTCGAAGGGTGTGACGAGGCTGCTCTCGATATGCAGATGCGTGTCGATGAAGCCGGGCACCAGGATCAGGCCGGAAACGTCGATCACCCGGCTCCCCGCGTAATCGGCGCAGATCCCGACGATGGTGTCGCCGCAGATCGCCACGTCGCCGTCCAGCAGATCGCCGGTGATCAGGTCGAAGATCCGCCCGCCCCTCAGCACCAGATCCGCCGGTTCGTCGCCGCGCCCCTGGGCGATCCGCCGTTCCAGTTCTGCCATGCCCCGTGTCCTTTCGTGCTGCCCTGCCAGTGGCAGAAGACCCCAGCCGGCCGGGCCGGTCCAGCGCTTCCGCTTTCTGGCAGGGTCACCGCAGCCGGATCGCCCGCTATTGCGGCTGGGCGGCCAGCCAGGCCTCCATCTCGGCGATCTCGGCCTCCTGCGCGGCGATGATCGTCTCGGCCAGCTTGCGGATCGCCGGGTCGGTGCCGTACTGTAGCTCGACCCTGGCCATGTCGATGGCGCCCTGGTGGTGCGGAATCATCCCCCGGACAAAGTCCACATCGGCGTAACCGGAATACTCGATCGCCATGTCCTGGT
>JBGAOK010000146.1:0-5751 GCA_044221805.1 Meridianimarinicoccus sp. | reverse complement strand
CGGTCATCAGCATCTGGCCATAGGCGAGGCCGGCGGCCTGCCAGGTGCGGGCGGCGTTCAGCAGGGATTTGGGGTCGGTCATCTGGCGGGATCCTCGGTCTGGGGACGGCGGGGCGGGGGCGACGGTCGGGCGGGGCGGGGCGGGGTGCGGGGGAGTTCGGGCGGCCAGGCCGGGGACCGGTGCAGGCGGCCCGACGGCCGAGTCGGAGGGAGCCGTATCTGAGCCGTTCTGCACGCCGGTTCAAGTCAGGATTCGCGCGGACGGCCCGGTGACGTCAGGGCGCCACGGTCGGGCGGCGGGGCCTGACCGGGCCGGCGGTGGCTTCGGCCCGGAAGGAATCCGGTCCGCCTGCGGCGTCGGGGATTCACTACTTTTCCAGAAGTCCATTCAACTTTGGTTGACTCAAGGCCCATGAACCGAAGTTATAGGCGCAGTCCCGTTCCCCCAGCTCCCGCAAGGCGAAGGTTCTGATGCGAAATATATCATTCATCTACAGCATTTTGCTGCTGTCCGCCATGATGGTCCCGGGGACTGCGGCCGATCTGCCACAGATGGTCGATCTGGGCCGCGCCCTGTTCAATGATCCCGCGCTCTCGGTGAACGGCGACCAGCCCTGCGCCTTCTGCCATGATCCGGCGACGGGATTCTCCGGCCCGCTGGCCGATGTAAACGCGGCCGGCAGCGTCTATGAAGGCTCGGTCGACGGGCGGTTCGGCAACCGGCGCCCGCCCACCGCGGCCTATGTGAGCCCCGGCCCGGTGTTCCACCACGTGATGGAGGATGGCGGCGTCCTGTTCGTGGGCGGCGCCTTCCTGGACGGGCGGGCGACCGGCGGCGCCTTGGGCCAGCCGGCGGCGGACCAGGCCCAGGGCCCGTTCCTGAACCCCCTGGAGATGGCGATGCCGCACGCGGCCTGCGTGGTGCAGCGGGTCTGCGCGCCGGCGGATCCGGCGGCCTATCCGGTCTCGCTGACCGCGGTCTGGGGGCCGGAGATCTGCGCCATCGACTTCCCCGCGGGGCTGGCGGCGGCCTGCGCCGATGCGGATGCCGAGGTCGCCATCGCGGACGAGGAAGTGGCGGGCCGGATCGACGCCGCCTTCGCGGCGATCGCCCTGTCGCTGGCGGCCTTCGAGGCCTCGCCCGAGGTGGACCGGTTCAGCTCGACATTCGACCGCTGGGTGGCGGGGGAGGCCGAGCTGACCCCGCAGGAGGCGCTGGGGGCCGAGGTCTTCGCCGGCAAGGGGCTGTGCGCGGAGTGCCATGTGATGGGCCCGGGCCCGCATGGCGAGCCGGCGCTGCTGACCGATTTCACCTATGACAACCTCGGCGTGCCGAAGAACCCGGACCTGCCCTGGTATGGCTCGCCGGAGAACCCGGAGGGGAGCGAGTGGGTCGACCTGGGGCTGGGCGCGGCGATGCGGCTGGACCCGGTCTATGACACGCTGGCCCCCCTGCAGGACGGCAAGTTCAAGGTGCCGACCCTGCGCAACGTGGCGGCCGGCACCGACCAGGGGCTGGCGCGGGCCTATATGCACAACGGCTATTTCAAGACGCTGGAAGGGGTGGTGACGTTCTACAACAAGCGGGACGTCTGGCCGCGCTGCGAGAGCGACCTGGTGCGCGAGGCCGAGGCCCTGGCGCAGCAGTGCTGGCCGGCGCCCGAGGTGGCAGCGAATGTCAACGTCGACGAGCTGGGCGACCTGAAGCTGACGGCGGCGGAGGAGGCGGCGCTGGTCGCCTTCATGAAGACCTTCACCGACCAGTAGGCCGGCCGGGGCCGCCGCCACCGGAAACGGAACGGGGCCCCGCGGGGCCCCGTCGTGCATCGGTGAACTGCGTCAGCGGCCCGGGGGCCGGGTCATTCTTCCTCGAGGCCGCCCAGGGTCGAGGGTGCCTGGATGTTGGCGACGACGAAGTTGCGCTCGATCGTCGGCTTCACGCCTTCGGGCAGCTGGATGTCCGAGATGTGCAGGGTGTCGCCGACCTTGGCCGTCGAGATGTTGAGCACGATATGCTCGGGGATGTCACCGGCGGTGACTTCCAGCTCGATCTGCGGGCGGATGATTTCCAGCACGCCGCCGCGCTTCAGGCCCGGGCAGTCCTCGTGGCCGACGATCTCGAGCGGGATGTCGAGGGTGATGCGCGAGGTACGGCGCAGCCGCATCAGGTCGAGATGGGTCGGCAGGTCCTTCACCACATGGCGTTCGACCTTGCGGCAGATGACGCGCACGTCGTCCTGGCCCTCGATCTTGAGGTTGAAGAGGGTGGCGAGGAAGCGCCCCTCCTTCAGTTTCTTCAGGAGCGCGTTGTAGGGAAGCTTGATCGGCAGCGGGGGTTGGTCGCCGCCATAGACGATTCCGGGTACGTAGTTCTCGCGACGAACCTTCCGAGCGGCCCCCTTGCCCGTCCCCGTGCGTACCTCGGCGTGAAGATCAGGGATCTCACCAGCCATGTGTTTTCTCCAAGGTTGTGGGCATCCTCCAAGGGTGTATGCCCGTGAGCCGCCGCCCTTACACGGGAAAGGCCGCAAAGGAAAGGGCTGAAGCGACCGATTCCGCGGCCGGAGGGCGGCGCTTTGCCGCCTCTGCGCCGGGGGCCGCTGTCCGGGACCGGCCAGACCCGCCGCAAGAGCGGCGCCTTGGAATTGTCGATGGGCTGGAAGCTCGCTCGGGACTGGCGCCCGGATCTTCCCTGGCAGAAGCAGCGGCCGGGCAACAGGCCCGGCCCGCGTTCGGGAGGGTCAGTTCAGGCCGACCTCGTCCAGCAGGCCCTTCTTCTTGGCCTGATAGTAATAGCCCTTGGCGTACCACTTCACCGCGTCGGGTTCGGTGCCGTTCGACACCAGCCAGGCGCCGCGCAGATACTTCACCGCATATTGCAGGTTGGTGTCCGCGTTCAGAAGCCCGGTGGCCGAACCCTGATAGCCCATGCCGCGCGCGGTGGCGGGCAGAATCTGCATCAGGCCGTAGTAGGGGCCGTTGCGGGCTTCGGGGCGGTAGGTGCTTTCGCGCTTGACCACGCGATGAACCAGAGAACGCGGGACCTGATAGTGGTCGGCCCAGTAATTGATGCGCGAGCGCAGTTCGGGGGTCTCGTTCGGATAGAGCGGCGTGCTATCCGGCGCCGCCCGGGTGACCTCGGGGCTTGGCGCGGCACAAGCTGACAGAGCGGCCAAAAGCAGGCCGACCAGGATCGTTCGGATCATTGTGTGTTTGCTTTGTTGCCTCGTTCTGTCGCAAAGCCTCACCGATCACGGCCATTGAAACAACCCGGGGCGCCCGAAACGCCCGAAAGTGGCGGGATCTCGCCGAAACCGGGGTGGTGAAGGGCGGGAAAACCATGCCTCGCGCACCGGAATTTCGGAATCGTGCCGAAAATATAGTTATATCTGTCAGAATATTGCTGGACGATCTTTATGTGATGTCCAGGGTCTGGCCGGTGCGGGGATCGCGCCCCTGCCCATGGTTTCCGCTGCGGCAGGAGGCCGGAACCCGGGGCCGGCGGGGCTCACGGCGGCGTGGCGGATGTTACAACGGCCGGAGATCGGCGGATCGCCGCCGATGCCCGCGCCGCGGCGGGAGACGGACGGCGGTTTCGCGGGCTGCCGGGATTCTGGTCGACGGGGCTCGCGGCCTCGCCCGCCACGACGCTTGGGAAAGGGTCGGTGCGGATGCCGCTTGCCAGCGGGTCACGGCTTGGCTTTCCTTGCCGGAACAGATGCTTCCGCGCGGGAGAGAGGATGGACTACCACACGAGCTTCGCCATCGGCAACGCGCGGATCGCGCCGGGGGCGCGGCGGACGGTGGATCTGCCGGTCAGCGTCCTGTCCGACCATACCCCGGTCACCATGTCGGCCCATGTGATCCACGGCCGGCGCCCGGGGCCCACGGTCTTCGTCACCGCCGGGGTCCATGGCGACGAGATCATCGGCGTCGAGATCGTCCGCCGCCTGCTGGGCCAACCCGCGCTGGGGCAGCTGAAGGGCACGCTGATCGCGATTCCCATCGTCAACACCTATGGCTTTCTTGCCCGCTCGCGGTACCTGCCCGACCGGCGGGACCTGAACCGCAGCTTTCCCGGCTCGCCCACCGGGTCCCTGGCGGCGCGGCTGGCGGATCTGTTCCTGAACGAGATCGTCAAGCGCTGCGATCTGGGCATCGACCTGCATTCGGCGGCGATCCACCGGATGAACCTGCCGCAGGTGCGGGTGTCCCCGGACAATGCCGAGACGATGCGGCTGGCGAAGCTGTTCGGCGCGCCGGTGGTGCTGACCTCGAAGCTGCGCGAGGGCTCGCTCAGGTCGGTGGCGAAGGCGCAAGGGGTCGACGTGCTGCTCTACGAGGCGGGCGAGGGGCTCAGGTTCGACGAGACCGCGGTGCGCTGCGGCGTCACCGGGATCCTCCGCGTACTGAAAGACCGCGGCATGATCTCGGGCGCGGTCGGTCAGGTCAGGGGCGAGCCGCTGATCTGCCCGGCCAGCCGCTGGCTACGCTCGCCCCAGGGCGGTCTTCTGCGCACCTTCAAGATCGAGGGCGAGCGGGTGGCGGCGGGCGAGGTGCTGGCGCTGGTCTCGGACCCGTTCGGCGAAGTGACGGCCGAGGTGGTGGCCCCGGTCGCCGGCATCATCGTCGGTCGCGCCGTGCTGCCGATGGTGAACGAGGGCGACGCACTGTTCCATCTGGCGCAGATCGCGCCCGCCCAGGGCGGCGCAGCCCCCGCGGCCGACGCCGAAACCCTGGCCGACGAGGACGAGATCATCTGAGCCCGCTTCGCGGACCGGTCACCGGACCCCGGCGGCGACCGGAACCGGAACCGGGACCTCGGGCAGCAGGGCCACGTAGGTCTCGGGGTGGCGGGCCATGCCGTCGATCAGCCTGCGGGTGATCGTCTTCATGATCGCCATGCCGAAGGCCGGATCCTGGAAATAGAGCCGGAGGAACGCCGCCTCGTCGATGGCATGGATGCGGCAGTCGGTCAGGCAGCGGGCGGTGGCGGTGCGTTCCTTGGCGTCGGTGAAGAAGGCGATCTCGCCGAACACCTCGCCGGTGCCGAGCCGGGTGCCGATCTCGTCCAGCACCACATCGCCGTGGTCGAGGTAATAGAGCCGGTCGGGGGTGTCGCCGCGGCGGAAGACGACGCTGCCGGCGGGCATCGGCTCGGGCTTCGAGAGGGCCTTGATGACCGAGAAATCCGGTTCGTCGGACCGGCGCGCCTCGCTGATGCGCCGGCGCTGGCGCAGGATCTGCCAGAGCCGCCAGACGTTCAGCGGCAGCAGCACCGCGTCCAGCACCAGCATCGGCCACAACTCCAGCGCGAGGGAGTAGGACATGAAGAACAGGTTGGACAGGATCGCGGCCACCCGCAGCGGCAGCATCGTCTTCATCGCATAGGTGGCGAGCGTGAAGGCGGAGGCGATCCAGCCGACAATTTCGATGTATTCCGACGGCATCGTCGTTCTCCCCCCGTTTCGGGTCAGGCTATCGCCGGACGTGTGTGCAGGGCAACGGCGGCGGAGCCGGTTCTGTCCGTTTCTGCACAGCGACCATGCGGCGATCGGCATGGCGCTGCGGCTGCGAAGGCCTAGGATCTGCCTCTGTGGCGCCTGGCGCCGGGGCCGACCCAGCCGGCGCCCAGAGAAATCCGGAAGGAGAAGCGTGATGTCCCTGAAGCTTGCCGTGATCACCGTCAGCACCCGTCCGGGCCGGGTCGGCCCGGCCATCGCCGACTGGTTCGCCGGGCAGGCCCGTGCC
>JBGAOK010000145.1:0-5785 GCA_044221805.1 Meridianimarinicoccus sp. | reverse complement strand
GCGAACGCGCCATCCTGATCGTCGAATCCCTGCGCGCCTCGGGCGACCACGACATCCATGTGATCGGCGACGAGACCGGGCTGGCCCGGGCGATCTCGTCGCGCAACCCCGACATCGTGCTGATCGACATCCAGAGCCCGTCCCGCGACATGCTCGAGGAACTGACGCTCGCCTCGGCGCCGATGGAGCGGCCGGTGGCCATGTTCGTGGACCAGAGCGACGGCGACCTGACCCGGGCGGCGATCCAGGCCGGGGTGTCGGCCTATGTGGTGGACGGGCTCAGGCCCTCGCGGATCAAGCCGATCATCGACGCTGCGATCGCCCGGTTCCAGATGTTCCAGCAGATGCGCACCGAGCTCGAGACCACCCGCCGGGCGCTGGAGGAACGCAAGATCATCGACCGGGCCAAGGGCCTGCTGATGAAGGCCCGCGGCATCGACGAGGATGCCGCCTATGTGCTGCTGCGCCGGGCGGCGATGGATCAGGGCAAGCGGGTGGCCGAGGTGGCCGGCGCGCTGGTGATGGCCGCGGGGCTGCTGTCGTGACCGGGGTGCCGGTGGAGGCCGGCTTCATCCCGCTGGTCGACGCGGCGCCGCTGATCGTCGCGCGCGAGATCGGCTTCGCGGACGAGGAGGGGCTGGCGCTGAACCTGACGCGCGCGCCGTCCTGGTCGACGCTCAGGGACATGCTGGCCTTCGGGCAGGTGGACGCGGCGCACATGCTGTCGCCGGTGCCGGTGGCGACCGCGCTGGGTCTGGGCGGACTGGGGGTGCGGCTGGACGCGGTGGCGGTGATGTCGGTCAACGGCAATGTCATCGGCCTGTCGCGGCCGCTGGCGGCGCGGCTGCGCGCCGAGGGCCACGATTTCGCCTTCAACGATGCCGCGGCGGCCGGGCGGGCTCTGATCCGGGCCACTGGCCGGGGGCTGCGCTTCGGGGTGCCGTTCCCGTTCTCGATGCATGCCGAACTGGTCTATGCCTGGCTCGGCGCGCTGGGGCTGAGGGTGCCCGACGACATCGACGTGCGCACCGTGCCGCCGCCTTTGATGGCTCGCGCGCTGGCCGCGGACGAGATCGACGCCTTCTGCGTCGGCGAGCCGTGGGGATCGATCGCGGTCGACGAGGGGATCGGCGAGCTGCTGCTGCCGGGCTCGGCGATCTGGGCCTTCGCCCCCGAGAAGGTGCTGGCAGTGCGCCACGACTGGACCGGCACCCGGCCCGAACTGACCGCCCGGCTGATCCGCGCGACCTGGCGCGCGGCGCGCTGGCTGGCGCAGCCCGACACGCTGTCCACCGCCTCGGAAGTGCTGGCGCGGCCCGAATACCTGGACATGTCGGCCGAGATCGTCGAACGCGCCCTGACCGGGCGGCTGTCCATCGCGCCCATGGGCGAATTGCGCGGCGTGCGCGGCTTTCTCGACTTCCACGACGGTGCCGCGGGATTTCCGTGGCGGACCTATGGCGACTGGATCGCCGGCCGTCTGGCCGGCCGGATGGGGCTCGACCGGGTGCAGGCGCGGGAGGCCGGCAAGGCGGTCTTCCGCAGCGACCTCTATCGGAGCGCGTTGGTGCCGCTGGGCGCCGACCTGCCCGGCGCTTCGGAAAAGGTGATGGGAGCGATCCGCGTCCCGACCGCCGTCGCCTCGCCCCGGGGCAGCCTGATCCTGCAGCCCGATTCGTTCTTCGACGGCACAGTTTTTGATCCGGCCTTGCGGGAGTGATGATTTTTTCCGCAGCGCAGCATCGCCCGGGCCCGGTTTTCGCCACCGCCCGCCGCGCCGGCCGGAAACCCCGTTGACGCTGCGCCACGAGGCCGGCACAAAAGGGTCATAGCGACGGAACAATGGCGTTCCGCGCGTGATCACCCCGACGATACGGGGGCATCCAGGCAGAGCCGCTTGAACGACATGCGCGAACCCTCGCGCGGTCTTCACGCGGCTTTTTTTCGTTTTTTCCCCGGCGTCGAACCACCCCAGCGCCGGCCGGACCGAAGGACCACCCCATGCGCGCCTCGCTTGCTGCCATCCTGTTCGCCTCGACCACCCTGACCGGCCCCGCCGTCGCCGAGATGCTGGCGGTGGAGAAGCCCGAGCTGAAGTTCGGCTTCATCAAGCTCACCGACATGGCGCCGCTGGCGGTCGCCTACGAGCAGGGCTACTTCCTCGACGAGGGCCTGTTCGTCACGCTGGAAGCGCAGGCGAACTGGAAGGTGCTGCTGGACGGCGTCATCTCGGGCACGCTGGACGGCGCCCACATGCTGGCCGGCCAGCCGATCGCGGCGACCATCGGCTATGGCACCCAGGCGCATATCGTGACGCCCTTCTCGATGGACCTGAACGGCAACGGCATCACCGTGTCGAACGCGGTCTGGGCCGAGATGAAGCCGAACGTGCCGCTGGGCGCCGACGGCCTGCCCGTGCATCCGATCTCGGCCGCGGCGCTGAAACCGGTGGTCGAGAAGACCCGCGCCGAAGGCAAGCCCTTCAACATGGGCATGGTCTTCCCGGTCTCGACCCACAATTACGAACTGCGCTACTGGCTGGCCGCGGGCGGGCTGAACCCCGGCTTCTACAGCCCCGAGAACACCACCGGCCAGATCGGTGCCGACGTGCTGCTGTCGGTGACGCCGCCGCCGCAGATGCCCGCCACGCTGGAGGCCGGGACGATCTCGGGCTATTCGGTCGGCGAGCCGTGGAACCAGGCGGCGGTGTTCAAGGGCATCGGCGTCCCGGTCATCACCGATTACGAATTGTGGAAGAACAACCCCGAGAAGGTCTTCGGCATCACCGCCGACTTCGCCGAGGCCAACCCGAACACCACGCTGGCCATCACCAAGGCGCTGATCCGCGCCGCCATGTGGCTGGATGCCAACGACAACGCCAACCGGCCCGAGGCGGTCGAGATCCTCAGCCGGCCGGACTATGTCGGCGCCGACCCGGAAGTGATTGCCAACTCGATGACCGGCACCTTCGAGTACGAGAAGGGCGACAAGCGCCCGGTGCCCGACTTCAACGTGTTCTTCCGCCATAACGCGACCTATCCGTTCTATTCGGACGCGGTCTGGTACCTGACCCAGATGCGCCGCTGGGGCCAGATCGCCGAGGCCAAGCCCGACAGCTGGTATGACGAGGTCGCCCGGTCGGTCTACAAGCCCGAGATCTATGTGGAAGCCGCCAAGATGCTGGTTGCGGAAGGCCTTGCCGACCCGTCCGACTTCCCCTTCGACAGCGATGGCTACAAGGCGCCGACCCCGGGCGCGGACGTGATCGACGGCATTCCCTTCGATGCCCGCCAGCCCAACGCCTATATCGACAGCCTGCCGATCGGCCTGAAGGCCAGCCAGAAGGTCGTCGGCAACGCTGTGGACGGCTGAGCCGCGCGGTTGTCGTCCCGCCGCCGGGGAGGAGGGCAGGGACGACGGGGCAGGGAGCCGCGGCACAGCCGTGCCCGCTTCCTGCCGCCGGATCCGCCCGGACACCCCCTGCCAGACGCCCGTCCAGCCCCTGCGAGGACCACGCCATGACCACGCTCGATACTGATTTCATCACCCGCGAGGCGGCCCGCGATGCCCGCCGCGCGCGCCTCTTCACCCGCATCAACGCGCTCGACGGCTGGCTCAAGGTGCTTGGCCTGGGCTGGATCACGCCGCTGATCCGCGCCGCCGCCGGCGACAACCCGAAGGCCCAGATGGCCGAGGCCGGCCGGCAGATCGGCGTGCCGCTGCTGGCCATCGCCGGGTTCCTGGCGCTGTGGGCGGCGCTGGCGCCGACGGTTCAGACCTCGCTGGGCGCGGTGCCGGGACCGGCGCAGGTCTGGGAGGCGGCGGTGGGCCTGAACGCCGATGCGGTGGCCACGGCCGCGAAGCGCGAGAAGTTCGAGGCGGCGCTGGAAAAGCGCAACGCCCAGCTGATCGCGCAAGGCAAGGCCGACCAGGTCAAGCCGGTCGCCTTCACCGGCAGCCCGACCTATTACGACCAGATCTGGACGTCGATCAAGACGGTGTTCTTCGGCTTCCTGATCGCGACCGCCATCGCAGTGCCGCTGGGCATCCTGTGCGGCCTGTCGCCGATCGCCAACGCCGCGATCAACCCGATCGTGCAGATCTTCAAGCCGGTCAGCCCGTTGGCCTGGCTGCCGATCGTGACCATGGTGGTCTCGGCGGTCTATGCCACCAACGACGGGCTGTTCTCGAAATCCTTTCTGGTCTCGGCGATCACCGTCACGCTGTGCTCGCTGTGGCCCACGCTGATCAACACCGCGCTCGGCGTCGCCTCGATCGACAAGGATCTGGTGAACGTCTCGAAGGTGCTGAAGATGGGCACCTGGACCAAGATCACCAAGCTGGTGCTGCCCTCGGCGCTGCCGCTGATCTTCACCGGGCTGCGCCTGTCGCTGGGGGTGGGCTGGATGGTGCTGATCGCCGCCGAGATGCTGGCGCAGAACCCGGGCCTGGGCAAGTTCGTCTGGGACGAGTTCCAGAACGGGTCGTCCCAGTCGCTGGCGCGGATCATGGTGGCGGTGCTGACCATCGGGATCATCGGCTTCGTGCTGGACCGGATCATGTTCGCGATCCAGGCCGCCTTCACCTTTTCGAACAACCGGTGACGCCATGAGCATCCTCAGTTTCGACAAGGTCTCGAAATCCTTCGGCGAAGGCGCGTCCCGGACGGATGTGCTGAAGACCATCGACCTTGCGGTCGAGGAGGGCGAGTTCCTCGTTCTCCTGGGCTTCTCGGGCACCGGCAAGACCACGCTGATCAACCTGATGGCGGGGCTGGACACGCCCACTTCGGGGACGGTCAGCTTCAAGGGCAAGCCGGTCACCGGTCCGGGGCCCGAGCGCGGGGTGATCTTCCAGAACTATTCGCTGATGCCCTGGCTCACGGTGGCGGGGAACGTCCGGCTGGCGGTGGACAGCGTGTTTCCCGCCCTGCCCGCGGCCGAGAGGGCAGCGCAAGTGGCGAAATACGTGCAGATGGTCGGCCTGTCCCATGCCGCCGGGCGCCGGCCGGCCGAACTGTCGGGCGGCATGCGCCAGCGGGTGAACGTCGCCCGGGCGCTGGCGATGAAGCCCGAGGTGCTGCTGCTGGACGAGCCGCTGTCGGCGCTGGACGCGCTGACGCGGGCCAACCTTGCCGACGAGATCGAGCACATCTGGGAGGCCGACAAGAAGACCTGCGTGCTGATCACCAACGACGTGGACGAGGCCATCGTGCTGGCCGACCGGATCATCGCGCTGAACCCCGACGGCACCCTGGGCGAGACCTTCCCGGTCACCCTGCCGCGGCCGCGCCTGCGCGGCGAGATGAACCACAACGAGGTGTTCAAGGATCTGCGCGCCCGGATCACCGCCTATCTGATGGATCTGGGCATCCAGGCCCGGGTCGCCGACACCCGCACCCTGCCGGACGTGACCCCGATCCATGGCCTGCCGAAGGCGGTGAAGACCGCGACCGCCGGGCTGATCGACGAGCGCTTCCTGGATTTCAGCCAGCTCTACAAGATCTACCCGACCCCCAAGGGTCCCCTGACGGTGGTCGAGAACTTCAACCTGAAGATGAACAAGGGCGAGTTCGTGTCGCTGATCGGCCATTCCGGCTGCGGCAAGTCCACCGTGCTGACCATGGCCGCCGGGCTGAACGCGATCTCGAAAGGCGCGATCAAGCTGGACGGCAAGCACGTCGAGGGTGCAGACCCGGAACGGGCGGTGGTGTTCCAGTCGCCGAACCTGTTCCCCTGGCTGACCGCGCGCGAGAACGTGGCGATCGGGGTCGACCGGGTCTATC
>JBGAOK010000144.1:0-5808 GCA_044221805.1 Meridianimarinicoccus sp. | reverse complement strand
GGATCATCGCGTAAAGGGCATAGGGCCAGACCCCCGGCACGCGGTCGCGCTGATAGCAGAGCGTGACGCCGGCAAGTCCCGCCAGCGCTTCGCCCGCTGGCACCACACGCGCTTCGGGCAGTTCCCAGACGGTCATGGCATTCTCGGTCCAGCCGAGCGGCCGGTGGCGCACGATGATGCCAAGGCGCGAAATGATGCGGGCTTCCGCAAGCTGCGCGATCCGCGCCACTGTCTCCGCTTCGCCCCGTCCGAGCTGCCTGGCCAGCGCGGCATAGGGCGCCGGGACGAGATCGAGCCCCTGGACCAGCTCGTGCAGCAGCGGACGGTCTGCCGGGCGCAGCACCCGGTCTTTCGGCTTGCGGTCGGGCCCCATCGGCTGTGGTCGCCCGTTCAGGCAGAAGCCGAGGTCGATGTTGAAGGCGCGAACGAGCCGCAGGTCGAGAAGCGGCAGGGCCGTTGCGGCGCGGATGCGGTCGAGCTGGCAGGCCAGCGCCGCTTGATCCGGGGCGGTCGCGACGAACCACAGGTTCCAGTCATCCTCGCGCGCATAGGAATGGTTGACGCCGGTCTCGGCCCCGACCTGAGCTGCCACCGCCTCAAGCCGCGGCGGGGGAACCTTCAGAGCGGCAAGGGTCGAGGCGCCGGCCGTGTTCGGGCGGACCGTCGCTCCGACCCGCGCAACCATGCCCTGGACGCGGAGATGGGAAAGGCGGGCCAGCACGTCACCTTCCGAGAGGCCGAGGGCGCGCCCTAGGACGCCAAATGGGCGCGGGACGAGCGGGAAATCGCGCTGGAATTCGTCCAGCAGCCGCAGATCTGTGGGGTCCAGCGGCGCCATCGTCACAGCCCGGGCTGATGCGCGCGCGAGGTGAAAAAGATCCCCGACGGCGATGCTGCCGGCACCTCGCCGGTCTTCTCGCGTGTCCGCGTGTCGTAGATCACCACCCGGTTGTCGTCCCGCGCGCTGATCCAGACTTCGGCGCCCCGCGGCGCAAACTCCATGTGGAGCACCGCCCGGCCAGGTGTCAGCGTCGCGACGACTTCATGGCTGCGCGAGTCGAGAACCTGCACCGTGTCGTTCAACGGCGTCGCGAAATTCACCCAGACGAAGGGGGATGCCGGCTGGGCGATGACAAAGACCGGCTGACCGTGCATCGGCGTCGTGGCAGTAAGCTCGCCGCTGTCGCGGTCTACCCACAGAACCTCGTGTCGGCCTACGGCGGGAAGGGCGTACTGACCTTCGGTGAAGGCCCAGCCCTGCAGATGGGGCATCTTGTAGACCGGCATGTCCTCGCCGGTCTTGCCGTAGTCGGTCAGGAGCTTCCGTGGCGCAGGCTGGGGCGACCAGAGATCGAACTCGGTCACCCCTTTCTCGCCGAAAAGGCCGACGAGATAGGTATGGGCGTCGTCGGTCAGAACCGCGTCGAACGGGTTGAGGCCGGCGCGGCCTATCATCGCGACCTGAGGTTCTGCCGAGGAGAAATCTCCCACGAAGACCTCTCCGGTCTCCCAGACGGTCCAGACAAAGCGCCGTCCGGGAAGATCGACCAGGCCCAAGGTCTTGCCTTCCGCCGGGATATCGGCCACCGGCTCCAGCGTGTCGGCGTCGAAAATCCGAATGCCGCCGGGCTCGTAGTTCGACACTGCGACCAGCTTGCCGTCGTCCGAGATCGCCCCGCCGATGGAATTGCCGGCCTGAAGCGTCCGCGCCGCAACCCGGCGCTCCAGCAGATCGACTTTCGTCAATCCGCCGTCGCGGCCGAAGACATAGGCGAAGCGCTCGTCCGGGCTGTAGGTCAGTGAAGCGTGCGACAGGTCGCCGAGGCCGTCGATCCTTCCGATCGCCGCATGCTGCGCGCGGTCCACAAGCACCAGACTGCCGCTGGCGCGTTCGATCACCAGTCCGAGACCGCCGGTCGCTTCGGCCTTCGCCTGGACGCCGAAGGCAAGCGCGAGCGCAATGGCGAGGGCAGGCAGGTTTCTTGTCATTTCGAAGCCCCGTCGGATGTGAGATGGTCTGCAATCCAGCGCGCTTCGTCCTCGGTCAGAAGCGGGCGCCAGGACGGCATCGCTGTTCCCGGCATGCCGTCCAGGATGACGTCCGCCAGTCTCTGCGGGTCCGCTCCGGCGAGCGCCTCGGCCGTCAATGGCCGACCGAGACCTCCCTTCAAGGTCAACCCGTGGCAGGAACCGCAGTCCTGGGTGAGCAGGTGTTCCAGATCGCGTGCGCGTTCCTCGGTGACCCCGGCCGCCGCCGTTCCGGACAGGAGCAGCAAGACCAACACGCTACGCATTTTCCCCGACCGCTGCTTCCGCGGATTGGCGAACGACCGCCGCCACCGCCGTATCGCCAAGCGCGGCCACGGGCCCGATGATGAAGAGGACAGGCGCGGCGAGACCTGCAGCAGCCGAATCGGCCGCGACATCGGCCAGGCTCGACGCGAGCCGCCGCTCGCGCGGGGTGGTCGCGCAGGCGACGGCCAGAACTGGCGTTCCGGCAGCGAGCCCGTGCGCGATCAACTGCCTCGCCACTTCGCCGATCTGCGCCGTGCCCATATAGACGACAAGCGTTGTATCGGCACTTGCCAGTGACGCCCAGTCGAGGTCGAGCCGCGCATTTGCGGCGCGATGTCCGGTGACGACACGGAATCCCGTGGCCAGACCGCGGTAGGTCAGCGGCACCCGCGTCGCAGCAGCTGCGCCTTGGGCCGAGGTGATGCCGGGAGTGATGTCCCAGGCGATGCCGGCCGCCCGGCAGGCGTCGGCCTCTTCGCCGCCCCGGCCGAAGATCAGCGGATCGCCGCCCTTCAACCGCGCCACCACCAGCCCCTGCCGTGCCAGCCGCACGATCAGGGCGTTGATGTCACCCTGCGGCACCTTATGGCAATCCGGCATCTTGCCCACGTCGAAACGGGGCGTGGCCGGCGGGACCAGCGCCATGACCTCCGGCGAGACCAGTCGGTCGAAGACGACCACGTCGGCCGCCTGGATCAATCTGAGGGCACGCAGCGTGAGCAGCTCGGGATCGCCCGGTCCGGCGCCGATCAGATGGACCCGGCCTTCGCGCGTATCCTGGCTGAGATCTTTCATGGCTGTCCGTTCCCGGATGACTGTCATTCGCCTCCGGGCGGCGGACCGCCCGGAGGGCTGGAGGAACCTGTCAGTAGATGTCCTTCTGGGTGTTCAGGACGTTGAACTTGCCGGTCGGCGTGATCAGCGCGGGGTCCTTGATGACCTGCTTCAGCTCCAGCGTCTTGTCATCGACCACCACGATGGCACTGGTCTGGTCCTTGCCGTTCCAGACGCTGAACCAGACTTCGGTGCCATCCTTGTTGAACTCGGGTTGCACGACGCGGGGCTGGCCCTCGGGGATGCCCGCCCATTCGCCGATCGGCAGCACCTTGTATTCCGGATCCACGTCCGGATCCCCGCCCATGGCGGTGATGTCGAACACAGCGACACTGGCCGAGATCTCGGCATCGGGGTTCAGCGGCGCGTCGACATAAAGATGCGTGCTGTTCGGATGGGTCTTGATGAACAGGGAGCCACCGCCGAGAGCATAGAAGCTGTCCACGAGCTTCCAGGCGTGATCCGCGTGCCCTTCGGGATCGGTGCCGATCAGCGCCACGCTTTCGTCGCCCAGATGCGACGTCGCCCAGACCGGGCCGTAGACCGGATGGGTGAAGTTAGCGCCGCGGCCCGGATGCGGGGTCTGGCCGCCGGTCTCGATCAGCGCGGTCAGCTTGTCCTCCTTGGTGTCCACGACCGCGATCTTGCCGCGCTGGTTGGCCGCCACGAGGAAATAGCGGTGCGTGCTGTCGAAGCCGCCGTCATGCAGGAAGCGCTCGGCCTCGATCTCGACCGTCTTGAGGTTCTTCAGGTCGGTGTAGTCGACGAACAGGATCTTGCCCGTCTCCTTCACGTTCACGATGAACTCGGGCTTGTAGTGTGAGGCGAGGATGGACGCGACGCGCGGCTCGGGGTGGTAGACCTGCTCGTCATAGACGTTGCCGCGGGTCGAAACGATCTTCAGCGGCTCCAGCGTCTGGCCATCCATGATCACGTATTGCGGCGGCCAGTAAGCGCCGGCGATGGCCAGCTTGTCCTCCCAGCCCTCGAACTTCGAGGTCTCGACCGAACGCGCCTCGATCCCGATCTTGATCTGCGCGACGTTCGCGGGTTCTTCCATCCACAGGTCGATCATGTTCACCAGGCCGTCGCGCCCGATCACGAACAGATACCGCCCCGAAGCGGAAATCCGGCTGATATGGACTGCGTAGCCGGTATCGATCACCGACCTGATCTCGTAGGTGCCGCCGTCAATCAGGGCAATCTGCCCGGCGTCGCGAAGTGTTACCGACATCAGGTTCTCAAGATCGATGTCGTTCATCTTCTGCGTCGGCCGGTCCTCGGGCTTGACGAGAACCTTCCAGCTCTCCTTCATCTCGGGCATGCCCCATTCCGGCGGCGCCGGGGGCTCGAGCAGCAGGTAGCGGGCCATCATGTCCACTTCCGCTTCGGACAGCTGACCCGAGGTTCCCCAGTTCGGCATCCCCGCGGGCGAGCCGTAGGTGATGAAGCTCTGCAGATACTCGATGCCGTTTTCCCGGGTGATGTCGGTGGTCAGCGGCTTCCCGGTCGCCCCTTTGCGCAGCACGCCATGGCAGCCGGCGCAGCGTTCGAAATAGATCTGGGTCGCGGCCTGGAACTCCTCCTGGGTCATGACCGGGTCTTCCGGCCGACGTCCCGGAATCTCGACCTGAATCTGGCCCAATGTCGTCATCGAGGGTTCGTAGGCCGCTGCCGGGGTATCGCCATGATCCTTCGGCTTGTCCTGGGCGTGCAGAGGCGCAGCAAGAAGGACGGCGGCTAGGGCGGCGCTGCCCAGAAGGACCGATCTGGATTGGCTGGTCCGAGATTCCATGAAAACTCTCCCGTCTTCGGACAAAGGCTGGCCGAGTCTTCATGCGGAGTGCTGCGGCACGCTTTGACTTTTGTTAAGGCTGCGACGGTTTGGTGCCGGCAGGTTGGGGCGGTTCCCAAGAGGCCGCTCATGCCCCGCCTGAAGTGTCGTCTGAAGCTGCTGGTGATCGCGCTGCTGCTGGTGCCGCGACTTGCGCTTGCGGGGGGCGGAATTCTGGCCGGCGATCCGGGCCTGGCACCACCAACTGTCGAAGAAGCGGCCGGGCTGACAGGGCTGGCGCCGCCTTTGGCCTTGCGCCGGGTCGAAACCGGCGTGCCGGGCTGGGACGTCCTGCAGGCCGGGCACATCGCCGCCTATATCGGGTCGACCTGGGAGATCGCGGGGTCGGTCGGCTATTCCGGCCGGCCGCTCGACGTTCTGGTAGCGCTTTCGCCAGAGGGTGTGATCACCGGCGCCAGACTGGTGCGCCACAGCGAACCGGTGCTGACGCTCGGCATCTCCGAGCTCGATATCGCAAATTATGTCAATAAGTTCGAGGGACTGGATCTGACCGCGCCCGATGCCGCGACCCCGGGAGCGCCCGATGTCATTAGTCGCGCCACGGTGTCCACCGGCGTGATCCGTGACGGCATCCTGCGCACCGCCCGGACACTGGCGATCGGCCGCGGCATCATCGGCAACGGCCGGGTGGACCGGATCAGCTACGCGCCGGCGGGCTGGAACGACCTGGCGGCAACTGGCGCGCTGGCCGAGACCCGTGTCAGCCTTGCCGAAGCGGCCACGGCGTTGGCCGGAGCACGGGTGCCGGTGCCGGATGACGAGGGCGACTTCCTGCACCTCTGGGCCGGCATCATCGACACGCCGACGGTTGGGCAGAACCTTCT
>JBGAOK010000023.1:0-41213 GCA_044221805.1 Meridianimarinicoccus sp. | reverse complement strand
GCGATGGCCTTCGCCTCGATCACCCGCTTGCCGGACTTGGTGCCCGACTCGAGCGCAAGCTCGGCCGCGCCCTGCCGGCGAATCTGCGACGCCCGGTCGGCGCGCAGCGCGGCCAGCGCGCGCACCCGGCCCTGGTTGCGCTTGCGCCGGGCCGAGATGCCTTCGACCGCCCAGCGGCCCTCGGCCTTGATCTTGCGGTCGAGCTTGTGGCGCGCCTCGTCCTCCTCGGTCCAGATCCGGTCGCGCCAGGCCTCGAAGGCGGTGAAGCCTTCCTCCTGACGGCGGACCTGGCCGCGGTCGATCCACAGGGTGGCGCGGGTCAGCGCCGTCAGGAAGGCGCGGTCGTGCGAGATCACCACGAAGGCCTTCCGCGTCTCGGACAGGTAGGATTCCAGCCAGCCGATCGCCTCGATGTCCAGGTGGTTGGTGGGTTCGTCCAGCAGCAGAAGGTCCGGATCTTCGGCGAGGATCTTGGCCAGAGCGGCACGGCGCCGCTCGCCGCCCGAAGCGGCGGCCACGGTGGTCGCGGGCGAGAACTTCAGCCCCTCGGCCACCACCGCGACCCGGTAGGATTCGCCCGCGGGCAGGCCGCTGGCGGCATAGTCGCCCAGGGTGGCGAAGCCGGACAGGTCCGGGTCCTGCTCCATGTAGCCAACCTGCATGCCGGGCGCGACGCTGCGGGAGCCGGCGTCGGCCTCGACCAGTCCGGCCATCACCTTCATCAGGGTGGACTTTCCCGACCCGTTGCGGCCGACCAGCGCGACCCGGTCGCGGGGCTGGACCACAAGGTCGAGCGCGTCGAACAGCGGAGCGCCGCCGAAGGTGAGCGAGATGCCGGAAAGCTGAAGCAGGGGGGGTTGTGCCATGGCGGCTGGCTAGCGCCGCGTCCGGGCCGGGTCAAGGCACCGGCGGGCCACGGATTGCCTCAGCCCGCCGCGGCCGCCCGCAGCAGCCGCACCCGGGCCGGCGGAATCGCCCCGATCTCGAGCCCGGTGAAGACGTGCAGCGTGTTCAGGTCGCGGTCCACCACCGCATGGTCCGAGACCCAGCCGCCCATGGCGATGTAGCTGCGCAGCAGCGGCGGCATCGCCCTGAGCGCGGCGGCCATGTCGGGCCGGCGCGACGCCAGCAACTGGCCGAAGCGGAACACCGCCGGCGCCTTCACCCGCGGCAGCCAGCGCTTCGGCGCGATGTGGCGTTCGCGCAGCAGTGCGAAGGCTTCCACATACTCGTCGGTCCTTGTGCCGCGGAACGAGGTGCAGCCGAACAGCAGGCCGACGCCTTCGGCATCGACCACCTGGGTCATCGCCGCCCAGGCGGTGCGCAGCACCTCGGCGTCCCGAACCGCGGGATCGACGCAGAAGCGCCCCAACTCGGCCATGGTGCCGCGATAGCCCTTCAGACCGCCAAGGTCATAGAACTGTGCCGAATAGGTCTGTTCCAGCGCCCGGCCATCGGCGACCGGAAGCAGCCGGAAACAGCCGACCAGCGCGCCGCTGCTGCGCTCCTCGATCAGGACGTGGCGGCAGCGGGCGTCGAAGGCGTCGACATCGCGGGCATCGTCGCCCTGGCCGGTGCCGCGGAAGGCCAGCTGGCGCAGCCGCTGCGCCGCCTCGATCTCGGCCACGCCGGTTGCATAGCGTGCCTGATATCGCCGGCTCGTGAAGATGCCCATGCCGCCCCTGCCTTGGCGGAACCCGATTGCCCGCCTAGATCTGACCTCTGCGCCTTAGCGCAGGATGACGACGGAAACGCGACGGCCCGGATCCGACCGGGACCGCCGCCCGAGGGGAAAAGGACCGCCCAATGGACGTGAAGGACACCGCCGCCACCGCAAAGGTGGTGAAGACCGACGCGGAATGGAAGGCCCAACTGTCGCCGCTGGCCTACAAGGTCACCCGCAAGCACGGCACCGAGCGGGCCTTCAGCCATGACGGTTTCCCGAAGGCGCCGGGGGTCTTCGCCTGCATCGGCTGCGGCACGCCGCTGTTCGACCAGGCCGACAAGTTCGACAGCGGCACCGGCTGGCCCAGCTTCACCCGCCCGGCCGAGGGCGCCCTGGTGGCCGAGAAGGCCGACTGGAGCCTGTTCATGCGCCGGACCGAGGTGCATTGCGCCCGCTGCGAGGCGCATCTGGGCCATGTCTTCCCGGACGGGCCGCGGCCGACCGGCCTGCGCTACTGCATCAACGGCGTCGCGCTGGACTTCCGCCCGACCGAGGGCGACGCCGGCTGAGCAACGCCGGCAGGGGCCGGCAGGAGCCGGGCTACTGGTTCAGCACGTCGCCTGCGGTGGGCGTGCCGACATTGCCGAAGATCTGGCGCAGCAGGCTCAGTTCCGACACCGCGCTGTCGGTGACCCGGGCGGTCAGGCGCACGACCTGGCCGTCCTGGACGTCGAAGGTCTCGATGTTCTCGACCGCGTCGGCCTCGTTGAAGCGGATCGCCACGATGTCGCGGCGGACCGTCTTGGGCTTGCGGGGGCCGAAGACCTCGTCGGTGGACGAAATGTAGTACCAGGCCCTCGCCTGCCCGACGCCGACATTGAACGGCTGGCCGATCTTCTCGGCCACAGTGTCGCGGGTGTCCGTGCCGACCACGATCGCGGCCAGCTGGTCATCCGCCGGGGTATAGCCGTGGCTGTTCACGATCGGCGTGCAGGCCGGCAGCACGCCGGCCAGCACGACGCACACCGCTGCCAGTGTGCCGCGCCGCCCGCGAAATCCGTACGACCCGAGTGACCACACCATGTTGCGCTTGCCTGCCGTCCGCCATTCTGGCACGCCCTTAGCGGAGCATCACTGGCACTGCAAGAATGGATGCCGGAATGGCACCGCACAGCCCGAAAGACGATCCCGCCCGACAGGGTTCCGAAAGGCCCGACACGGCCGCTGCGGCACCGGCCCGGTTGCGGCTGCCTGACCTGAAGCAACGCAAGGTCCACGCCTTCGACTGGGTACCCGACCGCGTCGCCATGGCGGCGATCGCGGCCGAACTGGACCTGATCGACCTGAAGAAGGCGCGCCTGTCGGGCCGGCTGGTTCCGGTCGGCAAGGCCGACTGGGACCTTGAGGCGAAGCTTGGCGCTACGGTGACGCAGCCCTGCGTCGCCACGCTGGCGCCGGTCCGGACCCGGATCGACGAGACGGTGCTGCGCCGCTATCGCGCCGACCCGGGCGAGGTTCCGCTGGCCGGCGAAATCGAGATGCCCGAGGACGACACGATCGAACCCCTGCCCGAGGTGGTGGACCTGTCCGACGTGTTCCGCGAGTCGCTTTCGCTGGCCTTGCCGCCCTTCCCCCGCGTCGGAGATGCGGCCACGGTCAATCTCGACGTGGCCGAACCCGGAGTCACCCCGATGACCGATGCCGATGCCAGACCTTTTGCCGGGCTTGCCGCGTTCCGGCCGAAGCCCGACGGCGACACAGACTGAACGGTCCGGAAAAAAGACCTTGCACCGGACAGCAAAATCCTTAGAAGCCGGGCTTCATTTCCACGCGACCGTGCCCCGGTACACGCTCCAGGCGGCTGTCGCTTCACGACCCGAGGTTGAGACATGGCCGTCCAGCAGAACAAGGTTTCCAAGTCGCGCCGGAACATGCGCCGGGCTCACGACGCGCTTTCCGCAGCGAATCCGAACGAGTGCACCAACTGCGGTGAACTCAAGCGTCCGCATCACGTCTGCCCGTCGTGCGGGCACTATGCCGACCGCGAAGTCGTCGCGGTGGTCGAGCAGGTCGAGATCGACGAAGACGCGGCCTGAGACGCGGTTTCGGTCCGTCATTCCGACTGACGTGACATGATGGCGCGGGACAGGACTCAGACATCCGACCGCGCCGCGCCGCGTCCAGTTACCGTGGCGGTCGACGTCATGGGTGGCGACCGGGGGCCTGCGGTCGTGATCGCCGGAATGGCGCGATCGGCCGAAAAGAACCCCGACATCCGCTTCCTCGCCTTCGGCGACCGCGCCCAGATCGAGCCGCTGGTCAGCCGGCGCAAGCAGCTCGCCGAACGCTGCGAGGTCCGCCATGCCGCGGGCGTGGTCACGATGGACGCCAAACCCAGCCATGCCATGCGCAACGGCAAGGGCACCTCGATGTGGGAATCGATCGATTCCGTCCGCAACGGCGAGGCGCAGGTCTGCGTCTCCTGCGGCAACACCGGGGCGCTGATGGCCATGTCCATGGTGCGCCTGAAAAAGATCGCCGGGATCAACCGCCCCGCAATCGCCTGCCTGTGGCCGTCACGTAACAAGGGCGGGTTCAACATCATGCTGGATGCCGGCGCCGACATCCGCGCCGATGCCGAGGATCTGCTCCAGTACGCGCTGATGGGGTCGTCCTATGCCAGCGTCGGCCTGACGCTGGACCGGCCGCGGGTCGGGCTCCTGAACGTCGGCACCGAAGAGCACAAGGGCCGGGCCGAACTGAAGCTGGCCTTCGACCTGATCGACGCCGCCGCCGCCCGCGCCTCGTTCGACTTCGTCGGCTATGTGGAGGGCGGCGACTTGCCATCGAACCGCGTCGACGTGATCGTCACCGACGGCTTCACCGGCAACGTGGCGCTGAAGACCGGCGAGGGCACGGCAAAGCTGATCCAGGAATTCCTGAAGCAGGCCTTCAAGTACTCGATCCTGTCGCGGATCGCGGCGCTGCTGGCGCTGACTTCGCTCCGGCGCCTGCAGAAGCGGATCGATCCCCGGCGGGTCAATGGCGGCGTCTTTCTCGGGCTCAACGGGTCGGTGGTGAAATCCCACGGCTCGGCCGATGCCACGGGCATCTCGGCGGCCATCAAGCTGGCGTTCCAGCTCGGCCAGGCCGATTTTCCCGGCCGCCTGGCGGCCCGGGTTGCATCCCTTTCCGCCCCGGTGCAGGGTTCGCCGACGACCGGGCAGGCAGACGGTAAACAAGAATGATTGCACGAGCCGTGATTCGCGGTGTCGGTCACTATCTTCCCGAAAGGGTCGTGGAAAACGATGAATTCACCGCGTCGCTGGACACCAGCGACGAGTGGATCCGGTCGCGCTCCGGGATCGAGCGGCGGCACTTCGCTGCCGAGGGGGAGACGACCTCGGTGCTGGCAGCACGCGCCGCACAGGCAGCACTGGACGATGCGGGGCTGACCGCCGACGACATCGACGCGATCGTCCTTGCCACATCGACCGCCGACCTGACCTTTCCCTCGGCCGCCTCCATGGTTCAGGCCCGGCTCGGCATGACCCGGGGCTTCGCCTTCGACGTTCAGGCGGTCTGCGCCGGCTTCGTCTTCGCGCTGGCCACCGCGAACGGCCTGATCCTTTCGGGACAGGCGAACCGCATCCTGGTGATCGGATCCGAGACCTTCAGCCGCATCATGGACTGGACCGACCGCGGCACCTGCGTGCTGTTCGGCGACGGTGCCGGGGCCGTGGTCGTGGAACGCGGCGACGGCGACGGCACCACGGCCGATCGCGGCATCCTGGCCTCGGATCTGAATTCGGACGGGCGCTTCCGGGACATTCTTTATGTGGATGGCGGGGTTTCGACCCAAACCACCGGGCATCTCAGGATGCACGGCAAGGAGGTCTTCCGCCATGCCGTCGAGAAGCTGGCCGAAACCGCGCACCGGTCGCTCGAGAAGGCCGGCCTGACGCCGGCCGACGTCGACTGGATCGTGCCGCATCAGGCGAACCTCAGGATCATCAAGGGCACCGCCCAGAAGATGGACGTGGATCTGTCCCGGGTGGTGATCACGGTGCAGGACCACGGCAACACCTCGGCCGCCTCGATTCCGCTGGCGCTGTCGGTGGCCAACCAGCGCGGGCAGATCAAGCCGGGCGATCTGGTGGTCATCGAGGCGATCGGCGGGGGTCTGGCCTGGGGATCGGTGGTCTTCCGCCGATAGGCGGGGGTCTCCCCCCCGTGGGGCCACGTCAGCCGCCATTGACAGGATTTAACGTCTGTCACTATCGTACTGATGTCGATAGGAGAAATCACATGGCCGGCAAGACCCTGACTCGCATGGACCTGAGCGAAGCGGTGTTCCGCGAAGTCGGCCTGTCCCGCAACGAATCCGCACAGCTTGTCGAATCCGTCCTCGGCCATCTCAGCGATGCGCTGGCACGGGGCGAATCGGTGAAAATCTCGTCGTTCGGCACGTTCAACGTGCGCGAAAAGGCGGCGCGGGTCGGTCGCAATCCCAAGACCGGCGAGGAAGTGCCGATCCACCCGCGTCGGGTGCTGACCTTCCGACCGTCGCACCTGATGAAGGAGCGGGTCGCTCAGGGCAACCGGGACTGACAGAACCGGACCGGAAGCAGATCGACCAGAGCCGATGGAGAAATCGCCCGAGGCGTTCCGCACGATCAGCGAAGTGGCCGATTGGCTCGACACGCCGGCGCATGTGCTGCGGTTCTGGGAAAGCCGCTTTCCCGAAATCGCGCCGGTCAAGCGCGCCGGTGGACGGCGCTACTACCGCCCCGAGGACATGCAGCTTCTGGGCGGCATCAAGCATCTTCTCCATACCGAGGGCCACACCATCAAGTCGGTGCAGGAACGGCTCAAGGCCGGCGGCACCGGGGCGATCTGCGCCTTCAGCCCACCCCTGGCCACCGGCCCGGCCGGGGCCGAGGCCGAGGATCCGGCGGGCGAGGACGAACCGGCTGTGGTGAACGGCCACGATGACGCTGCCGTCAAACCGGCGGCGATCTGGCACGAAGCCGCGCCCGGCCCTGACGATGGCCTGATGGCCGCCCCCTCGGGCGAACCGGAGATGACTTCGGACGCCGTCGGTCCCGGCCTCGACGCGCCGCTCTGGGAGGCCGATCCCGAAGGTAAGGCAGAGGAGTTGCCGCCGATCGGCTTCTTCTTCGACGATTCCGACGACGCGGCGCCGGCCGAGGACCAGAGCGGCACCTTCGCCGCACAGGCGCCGGAGCCCGATCCCGCCGCCTTCCCCGGGCCGCAGGACGAACCTGCCGCGTTGCGCTGTTCTGCCGCACCAGGACATGCCGGCGGACGCTGGCCGGCGCGGACTTGGGCGCCCCGGTTCTGCCCATGGCGTCCGAACTGCGCGGCCTCACCCGCCGCGACCTGCCGCGCGGGTGGCGCGAGAAGCTGCCCGAGATCATCCGGCGGCTGGACCGGCTCTGCCGCGACACTCGCTGATTCCGGGTGACGTTTTTCTGACGTTTGCGCCTTGCCCCGCCCGGGAAAGCTGCTAGACACCGGCCCTGTCGGGCCATAGCGCAGTCTGGTAGCGCGTCCGTCTGGGGGACGGGAGGTCGTAGGTTCGAATCCTGCTGGCCCGACCAATGAGAGGCTCGCACCCCACCGGGTCGCGGGCTTTTTCTTTTTGGGGCTGTGGAGGCAGGCGCATGGCAGACGATCCCGGGACGCGAAAGGGTGTGCTGCCAGTGCAGACGATCGAGGCGATGGTCGCCGCGGGCGCGATCACGGCTCCCGCCCCGATCCGGCCCGGCCAGTACCAGCCCGCCTCGCTCGACCTGCGCCTCGGCCCAAGGGCCTATCGGGTGCGGGCCTCGTTCCTGACCGGGGAAGGCGCCACGGTGGCCGCACGGCTGGACCGGTTCGCGATGCATTCCATGGACCTGACCGGCGACGGTGCGGTGCTGGAAAAGGGCTGCGTCTATCTGGTGCCGCTGCTGGAAGGCCTCGCCCTGCCCGGCGACCTGACCGCGGTTGCGAATGCAAAAAGCTCGACCGGGCGGCTGGATCTGCTGACCCGGACGATCACCGACCACGGCACCGAGTTCGACCGGGTCGCGCCGGGCTATGCCGGCCCGCTTTATGCCGAGATCTGTCCGCGCAGCTTTTCGGTGCTGGTCCGGCAGGGCATGACGCTGAACCAGATCCGCTTCCGCCGCGGCGATGCGGTACTGGACGACGCTGCGCTCAGGTCGCTCCACGCGGCGACGCCGCTGGTCGATGGCCCGGCCCACGTTGATGGCGGCATCGGTTTTTCGGTCGACCTGCACCCGCGGCCAGACGGCATCGTCGGCTATCGCGCCAAGCCCCATGCCGGGGTGATCGACCTGGACCGGATCGGCGTCTATGGGGTGCGCGACTTCTGGGATCCGGTCAGCAGCGAGGATGGCGGTCTGATCCTTGACCCCGGCGCCTTCTACATCCTGGTCAGCCGCGAAGCGGTGCGCATACCGCCCGACCTTGCCGCCGAGATGGCGCCCTACATGGCGCTGGTGGGCGAGTTCCGGGTCCATTACGCGGGCTTCTTCGACCCTGGTTTCGGCGCGGCCGAGGCTGGCGGCGCCGGGGCGCGCGGCGTTCTGGAGGTGCGCTGCCACGAAGCGCCGTTCCTGCTGGAGCACGGCCAGCGGGTCGGCCGACTGATCTACGAGGCCATGGCGGAACGCCCGGCCCGGCTCTACGGCGCAGGCAGCGCGTCGAACTATCAGGGCCAGGGGCTGAAGCTGTCGAAGCACTTCCGGGCCGACTGAACCCGCGCCGGCACCCCGGGCGGGTGCAAATCAAGGGACCACCCTGACGATGCGAATCCTCGACCTGACCCGTCCGCTGCTTTCCGCTCCGGTTTGGCGCGCCGGCGCCTACAGCGACCCGGTCCCGCTGATCGCCGAATGGTGTGCCATTGGCGACCAGGGATTCCGGGTGCAACGGATGGAACTCGGCACCCAATCCGGCACCCATATGGACGCGCCTGCGCATTTCGTGCCCGGTGGCGCCACGCTGGAAGCCCTGCCGGTTGCGGCGATGATTGGGCTTTACTTCCACCTTTCGGCGGCGGAACTCGCTGATCGGGCGGCGCTGGAGGTCCGGCTGACAGCCCTGAAGTCCGAGCCGATCCTCTTCCTTCTTGCCCCTGCCGGGCCGGTCCCCGAGGCGGTCCTGGACCGCCTTCTGGGGCTGGATCGCCCGGTCTGGGTGCTGTCCGGGGCCCTGTCCGTGGCGGACCGCCCGGCCACCCATGCCAACTTGCGCCTGGCCGAGGCCGGCGGCTTCCTGGTCGAGGACATCGATCCCGACGCCGCCGCAGCCGCGCCGCGTCGGGGAGTCATCGCCTCGCTTCCCCTGCGTCTGGATGGCACGACCGGATCACCCTGTCGCGTGGTGATCTTTGAACCCGATACCTGGATCTAGAAGCCGGTTCCGCATCGGCCCGACCGACCGGTCCGCGGCCGAATCGCCTGCCGCCGATACCGGCCCGACCATGGGACCGCCGGCCATGGGACCACCCATTTCGGGATCCCTGAAACGAAAATGACGGCCCCCAGGGCCGCCACCTCCGCGTTCCGGTGCAACGGGCCTCAGGCGGCTTCGCTGATGAACTTGACCGCGTCGCCAAAGGTCTGGATCGTTTCAGCGGCGTCATCGGGGATCTCGATCCCGAATTCCTCCTCGAATGCCATCACCAGCTCGACGGTATCGAGGCTGTCCGCGCCGAGATCGTCGATGAAAGACGCGCTTTCGGTGACTTTGTCCTCGTCCACGCCCAAGTGCTCGACCACGATCTTCTTCACGCGATCTGCGATGTCGCTCATGTCATTCCCTCTGTTAAGTCTCCGGGGTCTTGCCCGTTCTTGGATTCGGCCTGCCTTATAGGGTGAATTTCGACCCCGCAAGCCCGTTTCTGCCTCGCAGCAGGAGTGTGTCTCCGGCCCCCCGACAAGTCTCCGAGGCCTATATCACAAGGAAAATTGATCGCAAACGCTTTCGGTTCCCTCCTCCGCGGCGCCATCCCTGACGTCAGACCATGGCCAGTCCGCCGTTGACGTGCAAGACCGTTCCCGTCGTGTAGCCGGCCTCGGGCGAGGCGAGATAGAGCACCGCCGCGGCGATCTCGGCCGCCTCGCCCATGCGGACGGCGGGCACGTTCTTCAGGATCGCGGTCTTCTGGTCCTCGGTCAGCTTGCCGGTCATCGCGGTGGCAATGAAGCCCGGCGCGACGGCATTCGCGGTGATGCCGCGGCTGGCGACTTCATAGGCCAGCGACTTGGTCATGCCGACCAGCCCGGCCTTGGCGGCGGCGTAGTTGCCCTGCCCCGGGTTGCCGGTGGTGCCGACGACCGAGCTGATGTTGATGATCCGGCCCCAGCGCTTCTTCATCATGCCGCGCAGGACACCGCGGCAGAGCCGCATCGCCGCGGTCAGGTTCACCGCGATCACGCTGTCCCATTCGTCATCGGACATGCGCATGAACAGGTTGTCCCTCGTGATCCCGGCATTGTTGACCAGAATGTCCACGCCGCCCATCGCCTCGACGGCGCGCTTCGGCAGGGTCTCGACCTCGGCCGGGTCCGAGAGGTTGCAGGGCAGCACATGGACGCGGCTGCCCAGCTCGGCGGCCAGCGCCTCGAGCGGCTCTAGCCGCGTGCCCGAGATCGCCACGGTGGCGCCGGCGCCATGCAGCACGCGCGCGATCTCGGCGCCGATTCCGCCCGAGGCACCGGTCACCAGCGCCGTCTTGTCCGTCAGGTCGAACATGGTCCGTCTCCTTCCAATGGGGTCCGCGCGCTCAGGCGGTGGCCAGTGCCGCGGCGATCTCGGCCGGGGTCGAGATCGCGACGGTGGACAGCTCGCGGTCGATCCGCCGCACCATCCCCGACAGCGCCTTGCCGGCGCCCAGTTCCCAGATCTCGGTCACGCCGTTCGCTGCCATGAAGGCGACGCTCTCGCGCCAGCGCACCGACCCGGTGACCTGCTCGACCAATTGCGCGCGGATCACCTCGGGGTTCGAGGTCGCCGTCGCCGTCACGTTGGCCACCAGCGGCACCACCGGCGCGGCGATCGCCACACCGGCCAGTGCGGCCCGCATCGCCTCGGCCGCCGGCGCCATCAGCGCGCAGTGGAAAGGCGCCGAGACCGGCAGCATCACCGACCGCTTGGCGCCCGCTTCCTTGGCAAGGACCACGGCCTTCTCGACCGCGGCCTTCGCCCCCGAGATCACCACCTGCGCGGGATCGTTGTCGTTCGCCGCCTGGCAGACGCCCGCATCGCCGGCCGCCGCCGCGATCGCGGACACCGCCGCGAAGTCCAGGCCCAGGATCGCCGCCATGGCGCCCTGGCCGACCGGCACCGCCGCCTGCATCGCGCTGCCGCGCAGCCGCAGCAGCCGCGCGGTGTCGCCAACCGCCAGCGCGCCCGCCGCAGCCAGCGCCGAGTATTCGCCCAGCGAATGCCCGGCGACGAAAGCGCCGTCGGACATCTTCATGCCCTCGGCTTCCAGGGCGCGCACCACAGCCAGAGAACAGGCCATCAGCGCCGGCTGCGCATTGGCGGTCAGCGTCAGGGTCTCGGCGTTGCCTTCCCAGATCAGCGCCGAAAGCTTCTCGCCAAGCGCCTCGTCCACCTCGTCGAACACGGCCTGCGCGGCGGGATAGGCGGCGGCCAGTTCCCGGCCCATGCCCACCGTCTGGGCACCCTGGCCGGGAAACACGTAAGCGCGGGTCATGCAGTCGCTCCCTTGTCCTGCCGGGCTTCGGCCCGGGCTTTCGGTTGCGGGGCGGCATAGCCCAGCCGACGCAGCGGCGCAATCGCGGGGCGCAGGCTCCGCGCAGGGACGCACAGGCCGGGTGCATGCGTTCCGCCTTGCCTCGCCCGGCGGGACGAGTAGCTAGAGAATGGCAAACGTTCCGGAGTCCGCCGATGCCCCCCGCAAGTCCCGCTTCCAAGGCCCTGGTGCCGCCGCCCGCCGGCAATTCGGCCGTCACGTACGGGTCGGTCGCCAAGGCGTTCCACTGGCTCACCGCGCTGCTGATCCTCACCCTGTTCCCGCTGGGGCTGATCGCCAACGACTGGCCGTACGACAGTTCGGCCGAGCTGGCCACCAAGGCGATGCTGTTCTCGATCCACAAGACGCTGGGCGTGACGGTGTTCTTCGTGGCGCTGCTGCGCATCCTCTGGGCGCTGACCCAGCCGAAGCCCGGCGCGCTGCATCCGGACCGCCGGCTCGAGACGCTGCTGGCCGAGACCGTGCACTGGCTGCTCTACATCTCAATCGTGGTGGTGCCGCTGTCGGGCTGGATCGGCCATGCCGCGGCCGCGGGTTTCGCGCCGATCTGGTGGCCCTTCGGCCAGGGCCTGCCCTTCGTGCCCAAAAGCGAAGCCCTGTCGCATCTGTTCGGCGGCATCCACGAGGTCTTCACCAAGGTCCTGTTCGGCAGCTTCCTGCTGCACGTGGCCGGCGCCCTGAAGCATCGGGTCATCGACCGCGACCTGACGCTCGCGCGGATGCTGCCGGGCACCGTGCAGTTGCGCCTGCCGCTGCAATTCCCCGACCGCAAGCCGATGTGGGCGGCCTTCGGGCTCTACGGCGCCGCGCTGCTGCTGGCAATTGCGACCTCGTTCGGCGGCGCCGAGAAGGTGGTCGCGCCGACCGTGCCCGGACTGCTGGCCGAGGCCTCGGGCTGGACTGTCGAACAGGGTACGCTCGGCATCTCGGTGATCAATTTCGGCTCGAAGGTCGATGGCAGCTTCGGGGTCTGGACCGCGGCGATCGACTTCGACCCCGAGGCCGGCGGCGCCGAAAAGGGCAAGGTCACGGTCGAGATCGCGATTCCCTCGCTGTCGCTGGGGTCGGTCACCGCCGAGGCGCTGAAGCCGGATTTCTTTGCCGCGACCGACCATCCGACCGCCCGCTTCCAGGCGCGAATCCTGCAGGCCGAGGGCCCGGACGCCTATGTGGCCGACGGCATCCTGACCCTGAAGGGGGTCGAGAAGCCGCTGTTGCTGCCCTTCACCCTAACCCTCGACGGCGATGTGGCGACCATGACAGGCGCGACCACCATCGACCGGCGCGACTTCGGGATCGGCACCCCCGCTGATGGCTCGGCGGTGCCGGTCGCGAACGATGTGGCGGTCACTGTGGCGCTGACCGCCCGGCGCACCAAATAGGGCAGTCCCGGCACGGGCAGACCGCGCCGGGATGACCATGATGCCCCCGACCCGCACCGCTAAGGCCGGGGGCGACGCGACGGATCAGGCGGCGTCGGGCTTGCGCCGGGACAGGCCGAACCCGCCCAGGGCGCCCGCCAGCAGCAGCCCAGCCGCCGGCAGCGGCACCGCCGAAACGCCGACCGCGTCCACGTCGAACCCGTCGGTGCTGGGCCGGCCACTGGTATCGACGACGCGCAGGGTGTCGAAGGCGCCCGTGAACTGGAACACCGCGCCCGATGCCGACTGGTTCCCGACCGTGCCGACCTGCACGAACTGGCCGTTCAGACCGGCAAGGATCCGCGCCGATTCCGGATATCCGGCGCGATTGCCGAAGGTGATCTCGTGGATGATGCCCGGCCCGCTGAACTGTCTTCCGAAGGTGAAGTCGGCCGATCCCCCCAGGCCGATCGCCAGGAATTTCCCGTCCGGTGCGCCAAGCGCATTCAGCGGATTGTTGCGGTTGTTGGCCGAACCGACGGTGCCGTTGTTGGTCCAGCTGACGCCGGTGGCGTAGACGGTGGCGGCTTCGGCGTTGACGGCGAAAAGCGCGGCAGCAGCCGCGGCCAGCAGGGGCAGGCGGAGGGTCATGAGATCATTCCGGGATGCTTGAAGGGCGCTGGCGGCTTCTCCGCCGGGTTGATCAACCAGTAGCATAACACTCCGGAGTTGCATCAAATCCCGCAGATTCCGGTTAACGCGGCCGCCCTGCGGGCCCGCGAACGGAAAAGGGCCGCCGACATGCGGCGGCCCATCGGGTGGAGCGGTCTGCGCGGGGTCAGGAGGCGGTGCGGCCGGCGATCGCCTCGATCGAGATCTCGATCTTCACCTCGTCCGAGACATAGGGCGCGAACATGCCGAGGCCGTAGTCGCTGCGGATGAGCGTGGTGGTGGCGGTGAAGCCCGCGGCCGGCTTGCCCTGGTTCGGCGGGAACGGATATTCGCCCTGGGTGGTCAGCTTCGCGTCCAGCACCACCGGCTTGGTGACGCCGTTCAGGGTCAGCTCGCCCGCAATCTTCGCGGTGTCCGCGCCGGTCATCTCGACGCCGGTCGACTTGAAGGTCGCCTCGGTGATCTTCGGATCGAAGAAGTCGCCAGTGGTCAGCAGGTGGGTATCGCGCGGCCCCCAGCCGGTGTTGAAGTTGGCAAGGTCGAGCTTCGCCTCGACCGAGGAGTTCGCCGGGTTCGCGGCGTCCAGCGTCACAACGCCGGCGACACCCGAGACGAGACCGAAGGTGGTCGAGAAGCCGGCATGGCTGTAGCTGAAGGCCGCCGCGCTGTGGCTCGGGTCGATCTCGTAGGCGACCGGATCGGCCAGGACGGCACCGGCGGCAAAGGCGGACAGGGCGGCGCTGAGGCCGAGGGCGGTCAGGGTATTGCGGATCATGGATGTCTCTCCAACACTGGCACCACGAAACACCCGTGGGCTTGCCTTCCAATGTTGCACCGCAGCATCAAGAGACAACCCCGCGCAGATCCACAGGACCCGTTCAAATCCGAACACTTGGGCTCCGGTCGCCAGCGCCTTCGGGCCGGGCGACGCGCGGGGTTGCGTCCGCACCGGATCCCGCTATAAGGCCGCATCTTCCGCAATCCGCTAATCGGCGCAGCCTCTCGTGGACGGGCGCGGAAGACATGATGCCCGGCCTATGAAATGCGCCTGAGACAGAAGGGACCGATATGCCGCTTTACGAGCATGTCTTCATCGCGCGCCAGGACCTGTCGAATGCACAGGCCGAAGGGCTCGTCGAACACTTCTCCGCCGTCCTGTCGGACAATGGCGGCAAAGTGGTCGAGAGCGAATACTGGGGCGTCAAGACGATGGCCTACAAGATCAACAAGAACCGCAAGGGGCATTACGCCTATCTGCGGACCGACGCGCCGGCACCGGCCGTCCAGGAGATGGAGCGCCTGATGCGGCTCCACGAGGACGTGATGCGCGTGCTGACCGTGAAGGTCGACGGGCACGAGGAAGGTCCCTCGGTCCAGATGCAGAAGCGTGACGACCGCGAGCGCGGTGACCGGGGCGACCGTGGCGACCGGGGCGACCGCCCTGAGCGTGGCGAACGCTTCGACCGCGGCGACCGCGGCGACCGGGACCGTGGCGAACGCCGCCCCCGCTGATCTTTGCAGGTAAGGACATCGAACATGGCTACCAAACCGTTTTTCCGTCGCCGCAAGGTCTGCCCGTTCTCGGGCGATAACGCCCCTGCGATCGACTACAAGGACACCCGCTTGCTCCAGCGCTACGTCTCGGAGCGCGGCAAGATCGTGCCGTCGCGCATCACCGCGGTGTCGTCGAAGAAGCAGCGTGAACTGGCCCGCGCCATCAAGCGCGCCCGCTACCTCGCGCTCCTGCCCTATGCCGTGAAGTAAGGACGCGACCGATGGACATCATTCTTCTCGAACGCGTCGCCAAGCTCGGCCAGATGGGCGAGGTCGTCTCGGTCAAGGACGGCTATGCACGCAACTTCCTGCTGCCGCAGGGCAAGGCGATGCGCGCCAACGCGGACAACATCGCCCGCTTCGAAAGCCAGAAGGCACAGCTCGAGGCCCGCAACCTCGAGTCCAAGAAGGAAGCCGAGGCCCTGGGTGTCAAGCTCGACGGCCAGACCTTCGTGGTGATCCGCTCGGCGTCGGATGCCGGGGCGCTCTATGGCTCGGTCAGCCCGCGCGACGCGGCGGACGCCGCCACCGAGGCCGGCTTCACCGTCGACCGCAAGCAGATCCGTCTCGCTCGCCCGATCAAGGACCTCGGCCTGCACGAGATGCATGTGTCGCTCCACCCCGAGGTGGACGTGACCATCATCCTCAACGTCGCCCGGTCCGCGGAAGAAGCCGCGATCCAGGCCAGCGGCAAGTCGATCAAGGATCTGGCCGCGGAAGAGGAAGCCGCCGCCAACTTCGAGATCGCCGAGCTGTTCGACGATCTGGGCGGCGCGATGGACGACGAGAGCGGCGACAACACCCCGCAGCCGTAACCGGCAGGTCCCGGCGATCCGGGATGTGGAACAGGGGCCGTCCTTCAGGGCGGCCCTTTCGCGTTCCGGCCGTTCGGCGCCCCGTTCAGCCCCCTCTTCAGCTTTCCGTGCGAGGGCCGGTCGCCGGACCGGCCTCGCCGGGGACCGGGGCCGCGGCGCTGCGGTCGCGCAGGACGGCATAGATCGGCCGGCTTCCCGCCAGCGTCGGCACCAGCATCGCCATGGCGCAGGCAGACATGATCGGCAGCAGGATCTGGGTGCTGCCGGTCATCTCGGTGACGATGACGATCCCGGTCAGCGGCGCCCGCACCACCCCGGTGAACAGCGCCGCCATGCCCGCCACCGCAAAGGCCCGCGGATCGAGCCCGGCCACGGGCAACATTGCCTGCGCCAGATGCCCCGCCAGCAGCCCCAGTTCCGCTCCCAGCACCAGCAGCGGCGCGAAGATGCCGCCGGGCGCGCCCACCGCATAGGACAGCACGCTGAAGCCCAGCCGGAACAGCAGCAGGAACGGCAGGATCGCCAGCGGTTCGGCCGCGTCCAGCGCCCGGCGGGTCAGCTCCTCGCCCGGCCCCACCAGCCAGCCGGCCTGCCAGACCAGCACGCCGACCCCGACGCCCACCAGCAGCCCGCGCAGCCCCGCCGGCAGTGCCAGCCGGTCCATCCCGTCCATGGCCAGGATCAGCGCGCGGTTGTAGACCACCGCGGCCGCTCCGGCGACCAGGCCGAACAGCGCGAAGGCCGGATGGGCCAGCGCCCCCGCCTGCACCCCGATCGCCACCGGCAGGTCCAGCCCCTGCCCCAGGATCGTCTGCGACACCGCGATCGCCGCGGCCGAGGCGGCCAGTGCGGCGATCGCGGTCCGGGTCTCGAACCGCCGCACCAGTTCCTCGAGAACGAAGATCGCCCCGGCGATCGGCGCATTGAAGGCCGCAGCCAGCCCGGCCCCGGCACAGGCGGCGACCAGGATGCGCTGGTCGGCCCAGGGGATCGGGGTCGCGCGGGCGACCAGATGCGCCAGGCTCGCGCCCATCTGGACGCTCGGCCCCTCGCGCCCCAGGGCGAGGCCGCCGGTCATCGCCGCGGCGCCGCCGACGAACTTCACCGCCAGAAGCCGCAGCCCGCCGGGCCGGGCCCGGCCCTCCATCACCGCTTCCACATGGGGGATGCCGCTGCCGGCCGTCTCGGGCGACAGCCGCGCCACCGCCCAGGTGGCGAATCCGATCAGCCCGGCCGAGATCGCCATCGCCGCCGCCAGGCCATGGCCCTGCCCGCCAGCCAGCGCGATCGCCGCCCCGGCCGCCTCTGCCCCGTGCTGCAGCACCAGCCGGAACGCGGTCGCCACCAGGCCGGTCAGCGCCCCGCCCAGGATCGCCAGCCCGGCCAGACGCAGCAGCCCGGCCCGCAGCCGGACCGGGTCATCCTCGATGTCGTCCGGGGCTCCGGCCATGGCTCTACCGCCTGATCGTGAACGTGACAGCGCCGGCCCCGGGGGTCCGGGCGCCGGCGCTGAGGTCAGGGCCGCCGCACCGGGCGGCGGCAGATCGGCGTCAGTCGGCCAGATCTTCCAGTTTCTTGACGGCGTCCTGCAGCTCGTCCTTGGTCACGTCGCGCTCGGTCACCGTGGCGATCGCGAAGATCATGTCGACGACCTTGTCCTCGAAGATCGGCGCCCGCAGCTGCTGCTGCATCTGGGCGTTGCTCTGCAGGAACTCGAGGAACTGGCGCTCGTGGCCCGGGTACTGGCGGGCCTGCGCATAGGCGGCGCGGGTCATCTCGGCCTCGGTCACCTCGACCTTGTTCTTCTGGCCCAGGTCGGCCAGGAACAGGCCCAGACGCACGCGGCGTTCGGCCAGCTTCTGGTGGATCTCGGTCGGCTCGACCGAGCCATGGTCGTGGCCGTGCACCTCGGGATGCTCCTCGTGCCACAGCTGGTGGGCGATCTGCTGCGCCTCGGCGGCGACCAGGCTCGGCGGCAGGTCGAAGCTGATCATCTCGTCCAGCTTGTCCAGCAGCGCGCGCTTCAGCACGGTGCGCGAGGCGCCGTCATATTCCGCCTCGATCCGCTCGGCGATCTGCGACTTCAGGGCGGCCAGATCCTCGGCACCGAACTTCTTCGCCAGCTCGTCGTCCAGCTCGGCCGGCTTCGGCATCTTCACCGCCTTGATGGTGCAGTCGAAGGTGGCTTCCTTGCCCGCGAGTTGCGGCGCCTGGTAGTCCTCCGGGAAGCTCACCACCACGCTGCGCTGCTCGCCGGCCTTCACGCCCAGAAGCTGCGGCTCGAAGCCCGGGATGAACGAGCCCGAGCCCAGCACCAGCGGGTAATCCTCGGCCGCGCCGCCCTCGAAGGGCTCGCCGTCCAGCTTGCCGACGAAGTCCAGCACCACCTGGTCGCCGTCCTCGGCATACTGGCCTTCGGGCCGGTCCTCGAAGTCGCGCGCACTGCCGGCCAGACGCTCCAGCGCCTCGGCCACGGCGGCGTCGTCCGCCTTCACCACCAGCTTTTCCAGCGCGATCACCGTGAGGTCGGCCTCGGGGATCACCGGCAGCGCCTCATAGGCCAGCGAGACATGCACGTCATCGCCTTCCTTCCAGGCTTCGTTGGTCATCTTGACCTGAGGCTGCAGCGCCGGCCGGTCGCCGGTTTCCTCGAAATGCTGGTTCATGGCGCCGTCGATGCTTTCCTGCATCGCCTCGCCCAGGATGCGCGGGCCGAACTGCTTCTTCAGAAGCGCCATCGGCACCTTGCCCTTGCGGAAGCCCTTCATCTCGATCCCGGGCTGGGCTTCGGCCAGCTTCTCGTTGACCTTGGCTTCCAGCTCGGCCGCGCTGAGCTTGATCTCGTAGCCGCGCTTCAGCCCGTCCCTGAGGGTTTCGGTGACCTGCATGTCTCTTCCCCATCGTCCGCGGCGGCCCGGGTTCGGCCGGACCCCGCCCAAAAATCATTGGGGGCTTGTAGTGACGCGCCCGGCCGGTTGCAACCGGGAAAGCCGTCCTGGGGCGCGCCGGACCGGCCGGCTTCGGCCGCTTCGGGCCTACCGCGGCGGCTGCGGCGCTCAGCGCGGGGCGGGCGCCGCGGCGCGGGCCCGGATCACCGTGGCCCGGGCCGCCAGCGCCGCCACAAGCGCCAGCACCGCCAGCCCCGGCAGGCAGTCGCGCACCCCGGCCAGCAGGGTGGCGGCATCCGCCGACAGCCAGGTCTTGCCGCCGCCGGTCAGCGGCTCCAGCCGCCAGGCCAGGGTCGTCGCCCCGAAGGCGACGCCCAGGCTTGTCCCCAGCACCCGCATCAGGTTCAGAAGCGATCCGGCGGCACCGGACAAATCGCCCGGCGCCGCCGCGATGGTCGCCGCATTGTTCGGGGCGATGAACAGGCCAAGGCCGCAGCCGATCAGCCCGAAGGCCAGCGTGTCATAGAGATGATGGTCGGGCGACAGGCCCAAGGTCAGGGCCAGCACCGTCACCCCGGCCAGGCACAGCGCCATCCCGGCAAGGCCAACGCGGGACGCGCCCAGCCGTTGCCCGATGTCGTGGCTGAAGGGCGCGGTCAGCCCGATCGCGACCGGAATGATCGCCAGCCGGAAACCCGCCTGCCGCGGGCTTTCGCCATAGCCGTGCTCCAGCGCGAAGGACATCAGGAAGAACATCCCGTAAAGCAGCGCATAGCCCAGCACGACCGCCGCCGCCCCGCTGCGGAAGGCCGGCGTCCGATAGAGCCGCGGGTTGACCAGCGGGAACCGCGCCGCGTTCTCGTGCCGGATCAGCAGACCCAGCAGCAGCGCCGCCGCGGCAAGGCTGCCCAGCGTCGCGGCCGAGGTCAGGCCCCAGTGCGACAGGTGGTTCAGGGTGGCGATGATCAGGATCAGCGCCGGGCCGATCAGCACCATGCCGGCCCAGTCGAGGGACTGGCCGGCGCCCGCCGCAGGGCTGCGCGGCAGCGCCAGCCAGCCCAGCAGCATGGCGACCGCGCCGAAGGGCACCGTCACCCAGAAGATCCAGCGCCAGCCCAGGGCCTCGAGGATGATCCCGCCAAGCGCCGGCCCCGCGCTCATCCCGATCGCCTGCGCGGCGGCGAAATAGCCAAGCGCCCGGCCCCGCCGCGCCGCCGGCACCGTGGTCACCAAGATCGAGATGCTGTTGGCGCCCAGCAGCGCCCCGCCGATGCCCTGCAGGAAGCGGAAGGCCAGAAGCTGCTCCAGGTCGGCAGCCATGGCGCAAAGCGCGCTGGCAGCGATGAACAGTGCATAGCCGGCCAGATAGATCCCCTTGCGCCCGAACATCTCGCACAGTCGGCCGAAGGCCGGCAGGAAGGCCGCGAAGGCGATCAGGTAGGACAGCGCGACCCAGCTGATGTGCTGCAGCGGCGCATCGAAGGCCCGCCCCAGTGCCGGCAGCGCCAGTTGCACGATGGTGGCGTCAAGCTGCCCGACAAAGGCCCCGACCGACACCACACCGACCACCAGCCAGGGATGCCACGGGCGGTTCTCGGGACGGACGCCCGGCGCGGGCGCGATCGGCAAGGGCTTCAAGGACAGGAAATCCGGCGCAGGACCACATTGGCCGGTCCAGGGTGGCACAGGCCCGACCGGAACGCCATCCCGACATGCGGGCCCGCAAGGGAGTTGGAAGCTGGCGCACCCGACAGGATTCGAACCTGTGACCTCTGCCTTCGGAGGGCAGCACTCTATCCAGCTGAGCTACGGGTGCCTCGCGGACCCCTATACGCAAGGCTCCGGGGGGCCGCAATGGTGAAATCCGGCGCCCCGTCTCAGGCGAACAGGTCGTGGCACAATTCCAGCGCGTCGATCAGCGCGTCGACCTCGGCCTTGGTGTTGTACATGGCGAACGAGGCGCGGCAGGTCGCCGAGACGCCCATCGTCTCCATCAGCGGCTGGGCGCAGTGATGCCCGGCGCGGACCGCGACGCCCTTGCGGTCGAGCACGGTCGAGATGTCGTGCGGATGCGCGCCGCCCTGCAGGGTGAACGAGAAGATCGCCGCCTTGCCCGGCGACCGGCCCTGCAGGGTGAGCCAGTTCAGCCCTTCCAGCCGCGACCGCGCGTAATCCCGCAGGCTGGTCTCGTGCGCGGCGATCCGGTCCATGCCGATGCCGGTCATGTAGTCCAGCGCCGCGCCCAGCCCGATCATCTGCACGATGCCGGGGGTGCCGGCCTCGAACTTCATCGGCGGGTCGTTGTAGCTGACCGCCGCGCGGGTCACCTCGCGGATCATGTCGCCGCCGCCCATGAAGGGCCGCATCTCGGCCAGCCGCTCGGGCCGGACATAGATCGCGCCCGAGGCCGAGGGCCCGTACAGCTTGTGCCCGGTGATCACGTAGAAGTCGCAGCCGATGTCCTGCACATCGACCCGCATGTGCACCGCGCCCTGACTGCCGTCGACCAGCACCGGCACGCCTTTCGCATGGGCGCCGGCGGTGATCGCCTTCACGTCGACCACGGTGCCCAGAACGTTCGACAGGTGGGTGACCGCGACCAGCTTCGTCTTCGGCCCGATGGCGTCGATCACCCGCTGGGGGTCGAGCTCGTCCTGGCCGTCCAGCTCGACCCATTTCAGCACCACGCCCTGGCGTTCCCGCAGGAAATGCCAGGGCACGATGTTGGCGTGATGCTCCATCACGCTCAGCACGATCTCGTCGCCCGGCTGCAGCCGCGGCGCGGCCCAGCCGTACGAGACCATGTTGATCCCCTCGGTGGCGCCGGTGTTCATCACGATCGTGTCCGGGTCCGGCGCGTTCAGGAAGCGCGCGAGCGTCCCTCGCACCGCCTCGTACTTCTCGGTCGCAAGGTTCGACAGGAAGTGCAGGCCCCGGTGGACATTGGCATATTCCTCGGCATAGGCGCGGGTGACCGCGTCGATCACCACCTGGGGCTTCTGCGCCGAGGCGCCGTTGTCCAGATAGACCAGCGGCTTGCCGTTCACCTGCCGGGACAGGATCGGGAAATCGGCGCGGACCGCCTGGACGTCGTAGTCGCCGTCGAACATCACATCATCCCTTCCGTTCCGGTGGGCAAGGGCACCCCCGCCAACGAAAACATTACCCCCAGCAGCACGCCCACGGCCACGACCGAGCCGAGCGCGGTGGCAAACCCCATGCCCATCGACCGGAAGCCGTGCATCACCGCGGCGAAAGTGGTGAACAGCCAGATGAACAGCAGGCCCGAGGCAATCCCCAGCACATCGGCCAGCGGCGGCGCGATCAGCAGCAGCAGCACCTGCAGCACCTGCATTCCGGCCATCACCACCTGCATCCAGGCGATCAGCAGCAGCGCACCGGCAAAGCTGCCGGTTCCGCCCAGCAGCCGGCCGATCTGGTGGGTGACCGAGGCCAGCAGGGTCGACAGCCCGAGCTGCAACCCGAAGATCATGAACGGGTTCGGCAGGCGCGCCGCGGCGTCCTCGCCCGGGGCCTGCACCAGCAGCAGGCCGCCCTCGACCAGAACCACCGACACCGCCGAGACCGCGGCCAGCAGGGTCCAGATCACCCCCATCGGCAGGGTCATGTCCAGCAGCCGCTCGGCCACGGCGCGGGGATTGCGCACCGTTTCGATCATCGCCGCGTAGAGCCCTCTGGGCGAGAAATCCAACTGCCACGCCGCCATTGCCCGCTCCGTCATCCCTGTTGTCCCGCCGCTGCCGGAGCCGGCTCCCGGCCGGCCTCGGCCAATCCGGCAAACCAGAGATAGATCAGAATGCCAAGGAAAAGCAGCCCCACCCCGGCGGCGGCGACACCGGGGCCGACAAGGCCGGTAACCAGCCCCTGCAGCAGCGCCAAGGGGCTCGCCGCCAGCAGCGCCCAGAACAGCGCCAGCCGCGCGCCAGGCCAGGACAGCCCCAATCCCATCGCCCGCGCCACGATCCGGCTCAGTCCCGCCAGACCGTAGAAGGCCAGCGGCGCCAGGCAGAGCCAGCCGAAGAAGGCGCCGGCCAGCCGCGCCTCGAGCGGGATCTGCGGGTCGAAATGCGCCTCGCGCGCCAGCCGCGGCCATTGCGCCAGAAAGCACAGCGCCATTGCCAGCATCAGAAACACCAGTGCCCGCCCCTCGCCCGCGCCGCCGTCCAGATGCCGCCGGATCACCCGCCGCGGCGCCCGCCAGCTTTCGACGATGTCGGCGGTCAGGCCCATCAGCCGCGCCGCCGCCGCACCAGCCAGCCTTCCAGCCGGCCCTGGATGTCCGCGCGCAGCGCCTCGTCCTCGATCTCGGCGATGGCTTCGGTCAGGAAGGCCAGGGTCAAGAGGTCGGTCGCCTCGCGCCGCGGCACGCCGCGGGCACGCAGGTAGAACAGCGCACCCTCGTCGATCGCCCCCGAGGTCGAGCCATGCGAGCAGGCCACGTCGTCGGCATAGATCTCCAGCTCAGGCTTGACCAGGAACTGGCTGTCGCCGTCCAGCAGCAGCGCCTGGCTGATCTGATAGCCGTCGGTCTTCTGGGCGCCCTTCTTCACCAGGATCTTGCCCTGGAAGACGCCGGTGGCGCCGTTCCTCAGCACCTTCTTGAACACCTGCCGGCTTTCGCAAGCGAGGCCGGCATGGGTGACGAAGACGGTGTCGTCGTGGTGGAAGTCGCCATCCCCGACCGAGGCGCCGGCCACATGGGCGATGCCGTTGTCACCGACCAGCTCGACCACGCATTCGTTCCGGGTCATGACCCCGTTAGCGGTCAGGGTGAAGGACTTGAAGGTCGCCCCCGCGCCGACCCGGGCGAAGATATGCGTCGCGGCCCGGCGCTGGTGGTCGCGGCCCTGGGCGCGGACATGGTGGAAGGCCGCGCCATCGGCGATCTCGACCTCGAGCACCTTGTTGAACCGCGCCGCCGCCGGCCCGTTCTCCAGCAGCGTCAGCTCGGCACCCGGATCCAGCCGCACCAGATGGTGCAGGATCGCATCCGACCGCGTGTCGGCATGCAGATAGACCAGCGAGATCGGCTTCGCCGCCTTGCCGGTCACATGGATCACCACCCCGTCGCTGGCGAAGGCGGTGTTCAGCGCCGCCAGCGGCCGCGCCACCGGGCTCTGCCCGCGGGCTTCCAGCACGCCATAAGCATCGCGCGCCCAGTGGATGTCGCGTCGCGCCACCTCGGCCAAACGCTCGATCGTCACCCCCGCCAGCGCCGGGTCGTCCGAGGCGGCGGCGTCGAACACGCCGTCGACGAAGACCAGCCTGACCCGGTCGATGGCGCCGAAGACCGCGGTCTCGTCCACCGCAAGCAGCGCCGCCTCGGGCGCCTCCGGCGCGGTCAGGCTGTCGGGTCGGGTGTATTTCCAGTATTCGTCGCGCCGGCCTGGCAGGCCGGTCTCGCCCAGCCGCGCCAGCGCCGCCGCCCGCGCCGCCGCCAGGCAACCGCCCGCCGCCGGCGGGGTCAGGACCGCCAGCCGCGCCTCCAGCGCGTCAGCCTTGGGTTGCGCCACCGCCATCACGCCACCTCCGCCAGAATGTCGGCATAGCCGTTGGTCTCGACTTCCAGCGCCAGTTCCGGCCCGCCGGTCTTGATGATCCGGCCATTGGCCAGGATATGCACCACGTCCGGCACGATGTGGTCCAGCAGCCGCTGGTAATGGGTGATGACCAGGAACGACCGGCCGGCGTCGCGCAGCGCGTTCACGCCGTCGGCAACCAGCTTCATCGCATCCACGTCAAGCCCCGAGTCGGTCTCGTCCAGGATGCACATCTTCGGTTCCAGCACGGCCATCTGCAGGATCTCGTTGCGCTTCTTCTCGCCGCCCGAGAAGCCGGAATTGACCCCGCGCTTCATCATCTCGGCGTCGATCTGCAAGGACTTCGCCTTGCCGCGCACCAGCTTCAGGAAGTCCGCCGCGCTGACCTCGTCCTCGCCGCGGGCCTTGCGCTGGGCGTTCAGGGCGGTGCGCAGGAAGGTCATGTTGCCCACGCCCGGGATCTCGACCGGGTACTGGAAGGCCAGGAACAGGCCGGCCGCCGCACGCTCCTCGGGCTCCATCGCCAGCAGGTCGGCGCCCTGCAGCGTGGCGCCGCCATCGGTCACCTCATAGCCGTCGCGGCCCGACAGCACATAGGACAGGGTCGACTTGCCCGACCCGTTCGGGCCCATGATGGCATGAACGGCGCCGTCGGGCACGGTCAGGTCCAGCCCCTTCAGGATCGCCTTGTCCTCGTCCTGAAGCTTGACGTGCAGGTTCTTGATCTCGAGCATCGCGTCTACCCCTTGTCCTTATCGCTCGTGTCCGGCCCGACCGGGGCCTCAGTCCAGCGTCACCGCCGTGCCCGAGGCCGAGACCATGAGCATGTTGTTGATCACTTCGTAATCCAGATCGACGCCGACGACGGCATTGCCGCCGGCCGCCGCCGCACGCGCCTCAAGCTCGCGCAGGGCCGTCGCCCGCGCCTCGCCAAGGCTCTTCTCGTAGGCCGCCGAGCGCCCGCCGATGATGTCGGTGATGCCGGCGAAGATATCGCGGAACACGTTCGCGCCCAGGATCGCCTCGCCCACGACCACGCCGTGATAGGCACTGATCCGGCGCCCCTCGACGCTGTCGGTGGTGGTCACGATCATCGGCTTCGCACCCCAGGGATTGGCCATGTCGGTCGCCTCATTCCTGTCCCGCAAGAGCCGTCGCCACCTCGACCGGCACACGCCCCGGCGCGAAGAACACCAGCGAGGCCCCGACCGCGATCAGGGCGAAGCCCAGCAGCACCTGCCAGCTCACAGACTCCTTCAGATAGAAGACCGAGAAGCCGACGAAGATGGTCAGGGTCATCACCTCCTGGATCGTCTTGAGCTGCGCCGCGGTATAGACCTGATGGCCGATCCGGTTCGCCGGCACCGCAAGGCAGTATTCGAAGAAGGCGATCCCCCAGCTGACCAGGATGATCGCGATCAGCGGCGCCGCCTTGACCTTCAGATGCCCGTACCAGGCGAAGGTCATGAAGACGTTGGACAGCGCCAGCATCAGGATCGGGGCGACGTAGGGGTTCATGCCCCGACCCCGCCGATGCGGCGGCGCCGCCGGCCCGCAGGGTCAGGTCTCGATGCCATGGACAGCACCGGTTCAGGCCCGCAGGGTTCCGCGGCCGGTCATCCGACCGACCCTTCCAGACTGATCGCCACCAGCTGCTGCGCCTCCATGGCGAATTCCATCGGCAGGGCCTGCAGCACGTCCTTGCAGAAGCCGTTGACCACCAGCGCCACCGCCTCTTCCTCGTCCATCCCGCGCGAACGGCAGTAGAACAGCTGGTCCTCGTCCACCTTGGACGTGGTCGCCTCGTGCTCGACCCGGCTCGAATTGTTCCGGACCTCGATATAGGGCACCGTGTGCGCGCCGCAGTCCGACCCGATCAGCAGGCTGTCGCACTGGGTATAGTTGCGGCTGCCCGCCGCCTTCGGATGCACCGAGACCAGCCCGCGATAGGTGTTCTGCGCCTTGCCCGCGCTGATCCCCTTGGACACGATCCGGCTCCGGGTGTTCTTGCCCAGATGGATCATCTTGGTGCCGGTATCGGCCTGCTGGTAGTTGTTGGTGATGGCGATGGAATAGAACTCGCCCTGGCTGTCGTTGCCGCGCAGGATGCAGGACGGGTATTTCCACGTCACCGCCGACCCGGTCTCGACCTGGGTCCACATCACCTTCGAACGGTCGCCCCGGCAGTCGGCGCGCTTGGTGACGAAGTTGAAGATGCCGCCCTTGCCGTTCTCGTCGCCCGGGAACCAGTTCTGCACCGTCGAGTATTTCACCTCGGCGTCTTCCTCGGCGATGATCTCGACCACCGCCGCATGCAGCTGCGTGGTGTCGCGCTTCGGCGCCGTGCAGCCTTCCAGATAGCTCACATAGCTGCCCTTGTCGGCGATGATCAGGGTGCGTTCGAACTGGCCGGTATTCTCGGCGTTGATCCGGAAATAGGTCGACAGTTCCATCGGGCAGCGCACGCCGGGCGGCACATAGACAAAGGACCCGTCCGAAAACACCGCCGAGTTCAGCGTGGCGAAGAAGTTGTCCGACACCGGCACGACCGAGCCGAGATACTTCCGCACCAGTTCCGGATGCTCGCGGATCGCTTCCGAGATCGGGCAGAAGATCACCCCGGCCTTCGCCAGTTCCTTCTGGAAGGTGGTGCCGAGGCTGACAGAATCGAACACCGCATCCACCGCCACCTTGCGGCCCGACCCGACGGTCGAGGCCAGCGCGCCGATCGCGTCGCCCGCGGCAGGATCGGCAGCCTCACCGGCTTCGGCCCGGGCTTCGGCTTCCGCCTCGACCCCGGCCAGGATCATCTGTTCCTTCAGCGGGATGCCCAGCTTGGCATAGGTGGCCAGCAGCGCCGGATCGACCTCGTCCAGCGATTTCGGGCGCTTGTCGAAGCTCTTCGGCCGGGCGAAGTAGTACTGGTCCTGATAGTCGATGGGCGGGTAATGCACCATCGCCCAGGTCGGCTCGGCCATCTGCTGCCAGCGCGCAAAGGCCTGCAGCCGCCATTCGGTCATCCATTCCGGCTCGTCGTTCTTGGACGAGATCAGCCGCACGATGTCCTCGGACACGCCCTTGGGGGCATAGTCGGTCTCGATCTCGGTTTCCCAGCCGTACTTGTACTTGCCCGCCATGGACTGGACGGTTTCGATCGTCTCGCGGTCCACGCCTTCGCGCATCTCGGCAGTTTCGAGGGTCATGTTCCCGTTCTCCTGCTCGCGCCTGCGGCGCGGTTGTTCCCGTCGCGCCCGTGGGGGCGCGGCTGTCCTGCTCGCGCCCGGGGGCGCGGTCGTCGTTCTCGCGCGCGCGGCGCGGATGTGGTTCCGCCCCCGGTTTCCGTCCCGCCCCAGCCCGGATCAGGCGGCGCGGTCGCGGACCCTGGCATAGGCGCGGCCCCAGACCTCGGCGAAGCGCTCGACATCCTCGGACCGGGTCGATGGCCCGATCGAGATCCGGATCGCCGATGCCGCGTTCTCGGGCGCATGTCCCATCGCCTTCAGCACCCGGCTTTCCCGCACCTTTCCCGAAGAACAGGCCGAACCCGCCGAGACCGCGAAACCGGCCAGATCCATCGCCATCACCTGGGTCTCGCCCTTCCAGCCGGGCGCGATCACGCAGGTGGTGTTCGGGAGTCGGGCCACCTCTTTCCCGACAAAAATAGTCTCATTTGCCGCCGAGGCCAATGCCCTTTCTAGAATCTTTCTAACTTCCGAGACGCCTTCCCACAGCCCGTCCGCCAGATCCCGCGCCGCCGCCTCGGCCGCGGCACCGAAGCCCGCGATTCCGATCAGGTTTTCGGTGCCGGACCGGCGTCCCATCTCCTGCCCGCCGCCGCGGATCCGGGCCGCCACCTCGGTGCCCCGGCGCACAACCAGCGCGCCGACCCCTTTCGGGCCGCCCAGCTTGTGGGCCGAGATCAGCCCCATCTCGACCCCGGTCCAGTCGAAGGCGACGGGCAGCTTGCCGAAGGCCTGGGTGAAATCCGCCACCGCCAGACCCTCGGGCAGCACCTGGACCACCCCGGTCTCGCTGTTGGCCGCCTGCAGCGTGCTGCGGGCCGGGTCATGCACCACCACGGCGCCGCCGCGGTCCACCGGCAGGACCGGGTCGGTCCAGGCCAGCACCGCCTCATGCTCGATCTCGGCCCCTTTCAGGTGCCGCCCGGCCAGCGCCAGCGCCGCCGCCTCGGTCGCCCCCGAGGTGAAGATCACGTCCGAGGCCAGCGCCCCGAAGGCCTCGGCCACCTGCGCCCGCGCCTTCGCCAGGATCGCCGCCGCCGCCCGGCCCTCGCCATGGACCGAGGACGGGTTGCCGACCGCGTCCATCGCCGCCAGCATCGCCGCCCGCGCCTCGGGCCGGAGGGGCGCGGTGGCGTTCCAGTCCAGATAGACCCGCCCGGCCCGGCCCACCTGCCTGGGTCCGGCGCTCATTCGTCGACGATGCTCAGCAGCGCCGGCACCGCCGGACAGGGGGCGAGGTCGTTGTTGACGATGTCCGACAGCCGGGTCTGGTGCAGGAAGACATAGACATGGGCCGAAAAGCCCTCCCACAGCCGGTTGGTCAGGCTTTGCGCCTTCGACCCGCTATGCCCGCCGGTGGCCGCCTGCCCGGTGTGCAGCGCGCTCACTGTCTCGTCCACCGCGCCGAGGATCTCCGAGACCCGGATCTCGGTCGCCGGCCGTGCCAGCCGGTAGCCGCCGCCGGGGCCGCGCACCGACTCCACCAGCCCGGCCCGGCGCAGCTTGACGAACAGCTGCTCCAGATAGGCCAGCGAGATGTCCTGGCGCCGGGCGACATCGCCCAGCGTCACCAGCCCGCCCTTGCCCTGGAGCGCCAGATCGGCCAGCGCGACCATCGCATATCGTCCCTTGGTGCTGAGCTTCATGCCACCGTCCCGCCGAGCGTTGTCCATTGACCAATCGCGGCGGCGTGGTTACGTGCACAACCGATGGCCCGTAACCGCCGACCGAATTGGAATTGATCTAAAATGTGGCCGCGGTACCGTCAACAGCAAGACGGAAACGGCACAGGCAGGAGAGCTCGCCCGCGATGCCCGAGGTAATCTTTCCCGGCCCCGAGGGCCGGCTCGAAGGACGCTACCACCCCCAGAAGACCAAGGATGCGCCCATCGCCATCGTGCTGCACCCCCATCCGCAGTTCGGCGGCACGATGAACAACCGGGTCGTCTACAATCTTCATTATGCGTTCCACAAGATGGGCTTCACGGTCCTACGCTTCAACTTCCGGGGCGTCGGGCGCAGCCAGGGCGAATACGACCAGGGCATCGGCGAGCTGTCGGACGCGGCCTCGGCGCTGGATTACCTCCAGTCGATGAACCAGAACGCCAAGCACTGCTGGGTCGCCGGATTCTCGTTCGGTGCCTGGATCGGGATGCAACTTCTGATGCGCCGGCCCGAGATCACCGGTTTCGTGTCGGTCTCGCCGCCGGCCAATATGTACGACTTCTCGTTCCTGGCACCCTGCCCTTCTTCGGGCCTGATCGTCAACGGCACGTCCGACCGGGTGGCCCCGCCGGGCGATACCCGCACCTTGGTGTCGAAACTGCACGAGCAGAAGGGCATCACCATCACCCACCGCCAGATCGAGGGTGCCGGCCACTTCTTCGAGGATCCGCACATGGAGACGCTGATCGACACGGTCTCGGGCTATGTGCGCCAGCGCCTGACCGAAACGACGCGGTAAAGGGCGTGACTGCGCGCCTCGACCGCCAGATCGCCTTCCTGCTGGAAGCGGACCGGCTCAAGACTGTGCTGCGCGCCCAGCCGATCGCCGACGGATCCCGGCGCGAGAACTCGGGCGAACATTCCTGGCATCTGGCGCTGTTCGCCCTCGTCCTCGCCGACCAGGCCGAGGGCGGGGTCGACATCGACCGGGTGATCCGGATGCTGCTGCTGCACGATCTGGTCGAGATCGACGCCGGCGATCACCCGATCCACGGATCCCACGACCGCGCCGCGCAGGAAGCCGCCGAACGCGCCGGCGCCGACCGCATCTTCGCACTGCTCCCCGCCGACCAGGCCGCGCCCTTCCGCGCCCTCTGGGACGAATTCGAGGCCGGCGAGACCGCCGATGCCCGCTTCGCCCGGGCACTCGACCGGGTGCAGCCGCCCTTGCTGAATGCCGCCGCCGGCGGCGGGGCATGGCGGGCCCATGGGGTGACGCTGGACAACATCGACAGCCGCGTCGCCCCCGCGGCACAGCGCGGCGCCCCCGCCCTCTGGGCCTATGTCCGGGCCAGAATCGCCCCTCTTTTCACAGGTTTGTGAGCAGGGACCCGGGTGCGCTCGCGCACCGTCACCGCCGCACCGGCGATGCTGCAGGCGCAAAACCGGTCAAGGACTGCGGGCATTTTCCGCTTGCCTTCGGCCAAACTCCGCCGGAACGGTTCATTCCTGTTGCCCGAAAGTCATATCAGCCCCATTTGTGCAAGATTACCCTCGAAACCCGCCCTCAGAGGGGCAATTTGAGGGATGCGAGACACCGCAGACCGGACCATCCGGTATAGTAAGAATTAGGAGACCTCCTATGGCAATCCGCACCCATATCGCTGCCCTTACCCTGGCCGCGCTCCCCGCCTTCGCTGCCCTTCCCGTCGTCGCCGGCAGCCTGGCAGAACCCGCTCCCGCACCCGTGGTCGAGCCCGTCGTGATCGAGATCGCCCCCCTCTGGGCCGGCGGCTACGTCGGCGCCCAGCTCGGCTACAACTGGTCGGACTCGGGCACGTCCTATGACGGCGAAGGCATCATCGGCGGCGTCAACGCCGGTTGGCTCGCCCAGTCGGACGCCTTCGTGTACGGCGCCGAAGCCGAATGGGACTGGGGCGATGAAGACCTCACCGGCCTCGGCCTGCTGAAAGCCAAGTTCGGCTACGCGACCGGCCCGGCCCTGATCTACGCCGTGGCCGGTGGCGCCTACGGCGAAGCCGACATCATCCCGACCGGTGCGACCAACTCGAAAGGCTACACCGACTGGGGCTGGATGGTCGGCGCCGGCGTGAGCTACATGGTCACCGACGCCGTGTTCGTCGGCGGCGAAGTCGACTACATGCAGTGGGACGAGTTCGACAACTCGGGCGTCGACGTCGACTCCACCGCGCTGACCTTCCGCGTCGGCTACTCGTTCTGAGACGATCTTCCTTCGGGACGGACAGGGGCGCCTTCGGGCGCCCTTTTTCGTTGCGCGGCGCACCGCACGGGCGGGCTTGACCCGGGGCGCGACCGGCCTAGCCTGCACCCCATGTCCGCTGACCCGACCGCCTCCCGCCTCCGCCCGCAGGGCATCCTCGAGACCGTGCTCTATGCCGACGATCTCGACCGTGCCGCGGCGTTCTACGAGACGGTGATCGGACTGGTCCAGGTCGCCGCCGACAGCCGGTTCCGCGCCTATGACGTCTCGGGGCGCGGCGTGCTGCTGGTGTTCCGCCGCGGCGCCACCCTGGACCCGGTCACCCTGCCCGGCGGCACCATCCCGCCCCATGACGGCGCCGGCCCGCTGCACATGGCCTTCGCCGCCGGCCCCGACGACCTGCCGGCCTGGCGCGCGCGGCTCGCCGCCCATGGCGTCGCCATCGAGGCCGCCATGGACTGGCCCCAGGGCGGCCAGTCGATCTATTTCCGCGACCCCGACGGCCATTGCCTGGAACTGGCCACGCCGGGGATCTGGCCGGGGATCTGGCCGGGGATCTGGCCGGGGATCTGGCCGGGGATCTGGCCGGGGGTCTGGCCGGCTCCCTAAGGCCGCGCTCAACCGGTGGGCAGGATGTGGATCTCGCGCACCACCGCGCTCGGCCCGGCCTCCAGCGCGAAGACCACCGCCTTCGCCACGTCCTCGGGCCGGATCGCGCCCGGCTTCGGCTGCGAGAAGAACGGCGTGTCCACCATGCCCGGGGTGATCAGGGTCAGCCGCCCGCCCCATTCGGCCATCTCCTCGGCAAGGTTGCCGGCATAGCCCTGCACGAACCACTTGGTCGCGCCATAGACCGAGCCCTTCAGGTGCCGCCGCCCGGCGGCCGAGCCGGTCAGCACCAGATGCCCCCCGCTCACGCGCAGCGCCGGCAGCACCGCCTTCGCGGTATAGAGCAGGCCCATGATGTTCAGATCCACCACCGCGCGCCATTCGGCCGGATCGCCCGCCTCGGTCCCCGGCCGGTCGACGCCGCGCCCGGCATTGGCAAAGGCCGCCTCCAGCCCGCCGAAGCGCGAAACCGTCGCCGCCACCGCCGCTTCAAGCTGGCCGAGGTCGGTCGCATCCCCCGGCAGCGCCAGCGCCGCGTCCCCCAGCTCGCCCGCCAGCGCGGCAAGCGCCTCGGCCGAGCGGGCGAACAGCCCGACCTGCCAGCCCGAGGCCACCGCCGCCCGCGCCGTCGCCGCCCCGATGCCCGTGGACGCCCCGGTAATGAACAGGGTCTTCGTCATGGCCGCCTCCCGCTGATCCCTCTGCGACCAAACCTGCGCCGTTTCCGCCCCGGATCAAGCCCCGCCGGCCATACCCCTGCCGCCCCGAGCCTGACCCGGGGCCCCGCGCCGCCGCTCTCCCCGACGCCCTTTCCCGACCCGGCGTCCGGCGCTGCCCTCTCCCTGACGCCCCGGGCTTGACCCGGGGCCCCGAGGCCGTCCCGGGCGTTGCGCCGGTTGGCCGCGCCGCCTAACCTCGTCGTAACCGCCCCGGGTGGAACCATGGGGCAGACGGCGGCAAGGGCAGATTTCGATGAACCATCTCTATTACGGCGACAACCTTTCCGTGCTGCGCGACAGCATCGCGTCGGAGTCGGTCGACCTGATCTATCTCGACCCGCCATTCAATTCGAACGCCAGCTACAACGTGCTGTTCAGGGGCCCGGACGGCGCCGGTTCGGCGGCCCAGATCGAGGCCTTCGACGACACCTGGCACTGGAACGACACCGCCGAAGCGGCGTTCGGCGAGGTGCTGCGGTCGGGCAACGGCAATGCCGCCGAAATGCTCCGCGCCATGCGCAGCTTCCTCGGCGAAAACGACATGATGGCCTATCTTGGCATGATGGCGGTCCGGCTGCTGGAAGTGTGCCGGACGCTGAAGTTCAAGGAGAACCCTTATTCGCACTGCAACACGACGGAAAACCAGGATACTTAGATGGAGATGCCAGACAAGAGCCGTTTTTTGGCGGCGTTCAAGCGGTTCAATGAAGACCTACGTGCGTATAACGGCAGCCGGTTTTCTTCGTTCAAGACTGGCGTTCCAGCGGCGTGGGAAAGCTACAAGCCGGCAATTCGTGCCATCGCCATCGAGCGCCTGCAAGCCGACAACTGGGCTAAAAACGAAATCGGTAGCGGAAAGATTCTGGAGGCCGTAATCCGCGCAATTGAAATCAAAGAAGGCCAAGACCTCCGGAACAATCTTGTCCCTTGGGAACCACGATACAATCAACCGAGCGAAACCGGCCGCCTTCGCGATGAATTGGGAGCCGGTCCGTCGAGGCAACGCTTCGAGCGCGACATGTTCGACCTCTTTCGCAAAGGTCGAGATCCGGGTGAGGTGTTTATAGATCTCATCGACCTGATCGGCCGTCGCTACAGCCTGATTGCATACCTTTATTACGTATTCGACGACACACAATTCCTGCCGATCGCGACTACAACCTTTGACAAGGCCTTCGATGACCTCGGGATTCCCCTGCGGACCGCGGGGCGCTGCTCATGGGAAAATTATCAGGAATTCGTCGTGGCGTTGCGTGCGGTTCAGGTCGCGCTGGCCGACTGGATCGGCGTGCCTGACGTTGAGCTGATCGACGCGCATTCATTTCTTTGGTTACTGGTTCGTTTACCCGAAAAAATTCTGCAGAGACAGCAGCAGGGGTTGAAGAGGCCCGACGACCTGAAGTCAGGAATGATCATCTTGGCCCAGGGCGTGATCAACCGCGTCAAGAATTCCAACGGTCAAATCCTCGAAAGAACCGTAAAGAACAAAGACCTGTCCGGTTTTTCATCTTATGAAGCGTTTTACGAATTCCTTTGCCAGCTTTGGGACGCTCAAGAAGGACGGTGCAAGTTGACTGGACTGCCGATGCTGCTACCGAAGACGGACCGTGCGGTCACGGAGCTGCGCGCGTCCATCGACCGCATCGACAGCTCCGGCCACTATTCTCCGGAGAACATCCAGTTAACCTGCTGGTTTGCTAATCGCTGGAAGGGGACGCAGGCGGACGGAGATTTCCGTGCTTTGCTCGACATTCTGCAGCGGGGCGAAGATTCGCAGCGGGACTACCCTCAGCACTTCGGCCAGCCAATAGACTAATTTGCAGGCTGAGTACACGCCAGCGCGTCGAAATACTTACGCTCTCCTAAAGGACGGCAACATCTATTTCGGCAGGACCCAGCGCGCCATCGTCTCGGTCAAGGCCGGTGAGAACGTCGGCGTCAGCATGATCCGCGACCTCGCCGGCACCGTCCAGCGCGTGACGGCCGAGATCGGCGTGTTCCTGACCCTGACCCCGCCCACCAAACCCATGGTCACCGAAGCCGCCGCCGCAGGTCAGTTCGAACTCGACGGTTTCAGCCCGGTGCCCCGGATCCAGATCGTCACCATCGCCGAGGCCCTCGCGCTCCGCGACCGCGCCGTGCGCCTGCCCGCCCGCCGCGACGACGCCTTCCGGAAGGCCGCGCGCGAGGACAGTCCCGGCCGTCAGGGGCGGCTGGAACTCTGACCCACCGCGGGTCTGGCGGCGCGCGGGCACCGACGGGACTCCTACAGGATTCCTACAGGATTCCGACACGCCGGACCCGCGCCGCGACCCGCCTGCGACCATTCGTATACCACGGCATACATAGCTTCCCAGCCCTGCCGCGATGCGGTAAGACGCGGCGACCGCGAGTCTGCGAAACCGGAGAAGGAGGCGCCCCGTGACCAAGATCAAGGTAGACAACCCCGTCGTCGAACTCGACGGCGACGAGATGACCCGGATCATCTGGGACTTCATCAAGAAGAAGCTGATCCTGCCCTATCTCGACGTCGACCTCTTGTACTACGATCTCGGGATCGAGGAGCGCGACCGCACCAACGACCAGATCACCATCGATGCCGCCAACAAAATCAAGGAAGTGGGCGTCGGCGTCAAATGCGCCACGATCACCCCGGACGAGGCGCGGGTCGAGGAATTCGGCCTGAAGGAAATGTGGAAGTCGCCCAACGGCACCATCCGCAACATCCTCGGCGGCGTGATCTTCCGCCAGCCGATCATCTGCAAGAACGTGCCCCGTCTGGTTCCCGGCTGGACCAAGCCGATCGTCGTCGGCCGCCACGCCTTCGGCGACCAGTACCGCGCCACCGACTTCCGCTTCCCCGGCAAGGGCAAGCTCACCATCAAGTTCGTCGGCGACGACGGCACCGTGATCGAGAAGACCGTCTTCGACGCGCCCTCCTCCGGCGTCACCATGGCGATGTACAACCTCGACGACTCGATCCGCGATTTCGCCCGCGCCTCGATGAACTACGGCCTCAGCCTGGGCTGGCCGGTGTACCTGTCGACCAAGAACACCATCCTGAAAGCCTATGACGGCCGCTTCAAGGACCTGTTCCAGGAAATCTACGACGCCGAATTCGCCGATGCCTTCAAGGCCGCCGGCATCACCTACGAGCACCGCCTGATCGACGACATGGTGGCCTCGGCGCTGAAATGGTCGGGCGGCTATGTCTGGGCCTGCAAGAACTATGACGGCGACGTGCAGTCCGACACCGTGGCCCAGGGCTTCGGCTCGCTCGGCCTGATGACCTCGGTGCTGATGACGCCCGATGGCAAGACGGTCGAGGCCGAGGCGGCCCATGGCACCGTGACCCGCCATTACCGCCAGCACCAGGCCGGCAAGGAGACCTCGACCAACTCGGTGGCCTCGATCTACGCCTGGACCGGCGGGCTGAAGCACCGCGCCAAGCTCGACGACAACGTCGCGCTGATGAACTTCGCCGAGACCCTCGAGAAGGTCGTGGTGGACACGGTCGAGTCGGGCTTCATGACCAAGGACCTGGCCCTTCTGGTCGGCCCCGAGCAGGGCTGGCTGTCGACCATGGGCTACCTGGAGAAGGTCGACGAGAACCTGAACAAGGCGCTTGCCGGCTGATCCAGCCCGGCCTTGACCGATTGGAGCGGGCCGGCCATGTGCCGGCCCGTTCCCGTTCCGGGCCCCGCTCCCGACCGGCCCCGCGACAGGGCGCGCACTGGACGCGCCGGCCGCCCGGGCTGACCCTGACCGCGCGCACCGACCGCCCGAAGGACAGCCCATGCCGGCCATGCTGAGCGACACCCGCCTGCTGGAGCTTCTCGCCCAGGACGCGCCCCATGGCGACCTGACCACCGCGGCGCTGGGGATCGGCGCCTGCCCCGGGGTGATCCGCTATGCCGCGCGCGAGGCGATGACGCTGGCCTGTGCCGAGGAAGCCGCCCGGATGCTGGAGCTGGTCGGCGCCCGCCCCGACCTCTGCCGCCCCGAGGGCAGCCGGCTGGCGGCGGGCGAGGTGTTCCTGACCGCGACCGGCCCCGCCGCCGCGCTGCACCTGGCCTGGAAGGTCTCGCAGACGCTGGTGGAATACGCGAGCGGCATCGCCAGCCGCACCGCCGCCATCGTCGCTGCCGCCCGCGCCGCCAACCCCGCCATCGCGGTCGCCTGCACCCGGAAGAACTTCCCCGGCAGCAAGGACATCGCGATCCGCGCCGTCGCTGTCGGCGGCGGGCGGATGCACCGGCTGGGCCTGTCGGAAACCCTGCTGGTCTTTGCCGAACACCGCGCCTTCCTCGGCGCCGACCCGGCCGCCGCCATGGCCGCCCTGCGCGCAAGGGAACCGGAACGCCGCCTCGTGGTCGAGGTCGCCACCCCGGACGAGGCCGTCGCCATGGCCGCCGCCGGGGCCGAGGCGCTGCAGCTCGAGAAATTCCCGCCCGGACAGGTGGCCGAGGTGGTCGCCCGCACCCGGCACATGGTCCCGCCGCCGCTGGTCATCGCCGCCGGAGGCGTGACCGAGGCGAACGCCGCCGCCTATGCCGCCACCGGTTGCGGGCTCTTGGTCACCTCGGCGCCCTATTTCGCCCCGCCGCGGGACGTGGCCGTCCGGCTCGGCCCGGCCTGAGGCGGCTGGACAGGCGCGGCGGTTTGCGCCAAGCCGGTCCCCGAAGCACCGCGCGGAGCCGCCATGCCGCCCCATTACCTCTATCTCGCCCTGGCCATCGCTGCCGAGGTGACCGCCACCTCGGCGCTGGCGGCCTCGGCCCAATTCAGCCGGCTTCTGCCCTCGGTGGTGGTCGTGGCGGGCTATGCCGCGGCCTTCTGGTTCCTGTCCCTGACCCTGAAGGCGCTGCCGGTCGGCATCGTCTATGCGATCTGGTCCGGGCTCGGCATCGTGGCGATCGCGCTGATCGGGCGCTTCGTGCTGGGCCAGAAGCTGGACGGCCCGGCGATCCTGGGGAGTGCGCTGATCCTCGCCGGCGTCCTGGTGATCAACCTGCTGTCCGCCTCGGCACGTCCCTGAGCCGAGCGGGCGCCGGCGCAGCGGCCGTTGCCCGTATCCGGCGGGTCCGGTGCATCAACCACACGTCCGGCCGGGCCGCCGAAATTCCTGCTGGCTATCGCCGCGATGCCGCATTAGGGGACGGCAACTCCGAACGACGCCCGTGAAAGCAAAGGCAGCCCCATGGATCTGCGCAACATCGCCATCATCGCCCATGTCGACCATGGCAAGACCACGCTGGTGGACCAGCTCCTGCGCCAGTCCGGCTCGTTCCGCGAAAACCAGGCCGTCGCCGAACGGGCGATGGACTCGAACGACATCGAACGCGAACGCGGCATCACCATCCTTGCCAAGTGCACCTCGGTCGACTGGAAGGGCACCCGCATCAACATCGTCGACACCCCCGGCCACGCCGATTTCGGCGGCGAGGTCGAGCGGATCCTCTCCATGGTCGACGGCGTGGTGCTGCTGGTGGACGCCGCCGAAGGGCCGATGCCGCAGACCAAGTTCGTCACCTCGAAGGCGCTGAAGCTGGGGCTGCGTCCGATCGTGGTACTCAACAAGGTCGACAAGCCCGACGCCGAACCCGACCGCGCCCTGAACGAGGTCTTCGACCTGTTCGCCTCGCTGGAAGCCGATGACGATCAGCTCGACTTCCCGCATCTCTATGCTTCGGGCCGGGCCGGCTGGGCCGACCACGGGCTGGACGGGACGCGCAAGGATCTGGCCGCGCTGTTCGACCTGATCGTGAACCACGTCCCCAAGCCGCGCCAGCTGGCGCGCAAGGACGACGATTTCCGCATGCTGGTCACCACGCTCAGCTCGGACCCGTTCCTCGGCCGCATCCTGACCGGGCGGATCGAGACCGGCACCCTGAAGACCGGCGCCACGGTGCAGGCGCTGTCGCGTCTGGGCGAGCAGATCGAACGCTTCCGCGTCTCCAAGGTCCTCGCCTTCCGCGGCCTGTCGCAGCAGCCGGTCGAAAGCGCCGAGGCCGGCGACATCGTTGCGCTGTCCGGCATGTCGAAGGCCACCGTGGCCGACACGATCTGCGCCCTTGCCGTCGAGGTGCCGCTGCCGGCCCAGCCGATCGACCCGCCGACGATCTCGGTCACCTTCGGCATCAATGACAGTCCGCTGGCAGGGCGCGACGGCAAGAAGGTCCAGTCCCGCGTCATCCGTGAACGGCTGATGGCCGAGTCCGAGTCGAACGTCGCCATCAAGGTCACCGACACGCCGGGCGGCGAGGCCTTCGAAGTCGCCGGCCGCGGCGAACTGCAGATGGGCGTGCTGATCGAGAACATGCGCCGCGAAGGGTTCGAGCTGTCGATCTCGCGCCCGCGGGTGATCTTCCGCGAACAGAACGGCGAGACGCTCGAGCCGATCGAGGAAGTCACCGTCGACGTGGACGACGACTATGCCGGCACGGTGATCGAGAAGCTGACCGGCCCCCGCAAGGGCGATCTGGTCGAGATGAAGCAGACCTCGGGCAAGACAAGGCTGATCGCGCTGGTTCCGTCCCGCGGCCTGATCGGCTATCACGGCGAATTCCTGACCGACACCCGCGGCACCGGCGTGCTCAACCGGGTGTTCCATTCCTGGGCACCCCACAAGGGCCCGATCCCCGGCCGGCGCGAGGGCGTGCTGATCTCGATGGAGAACGGCGCCGCCGTCGCCTATGCGCTGTGGAACCTCGAGGACCGTGGCCGCATGTTCATCGGCGCCCAGGCGCCGGTCTATGAAGGCATGATCATCGGCGAGCACAGCCGCGACAACGACCTGGAAGTGAACCCGCTGAAAGGCAAGAAGCTGACCAACGTGCGGGCCTCGGGCACCGACGAGGCGGTTCGCCTGACGCCCCATATCGAGTTCACCCTGGAACAGGCGATCGCCTATATCGACGACGACGAACTGGTCGAGGTGACGCCGAACGCGATCCGCCTCCGGAAGCGCATCCTCGACCCGCACGAGCGCAAGCGCCAGTCCAAGGCGGGGTAAAGGCATAGCCCAAATGGGCTATGCACGGCTTGGTCAGTTGTGAGATTATCCAAGAGCTGGGAGTTTTCGGCTCATGGGTTTCGAGAGTTCGTTCGAAGATGGGTTCGACGGCATCCGCGCTGCGATACTGCGCGCGGCGCTCGATCCGTACGCATGGCAAGATGTGGTTCAATATATTGCGCACACGGTGAATAATGGCGCAGCGCATTTTCTAGGGCAGGACAGTTCCTATTCCGGAACCGATTACAGCACGATTGCAGGCTACGATCCGGCCGCAGTGGCACCTTTTGCGGAGCACTTTCAATTCGTAAATCCTCTCCGTGAGGGATGGGCGAAGCTGCCGACCGGAACATTCTGTTCACATCATTCGATCTTGGGCGAAAGCGCATGGAAAAGAACCGAATACTGCAATGACTGGTTGCGGCCGCAAAATCTGACCGGCGCGGTCGGGGTCGTCCTCGCTCAGGAACATGGCCGCGTCTTTCTTCTGGGAATACAGACTCGCGACGAGGCGACGGAACAGCTTGCCGCACAGCTTTCCGCACGCCTGTATCCACTGATGCGCCATGCCCTTGACGTGAACCGGACAATGATGGGGCTGCGCCTCGATGCGCTGTCTCTGCGGATGGGCCGTGAGCCGGATACGGCGGCGATCCTTGTCCTGACAACAAGTGGAACTGTTGCCTACGCCAACACCCGCGCAGAAGGGATGATGAGTGCGGGACGGATGCTGTCTCTGGCGCCAACCGGCAGGTTACGAATTCACGACAGCCAGCTTCAGACCATGGTCGACGCGGCGCTGCGGCGCAGAAACGCCAGCGCACGCGTGTCGATCAGCGACAACGCATCTCGGCTGAGCGTCGATCTGGTGCCGTTGGACGAACGGCTCGGCGCCGACATCGCCCACGGTCCATTCGGCCATGCCTGCGATCCACGCCTGGTGCTGATCCTGTCGCAGCCCGCTCCACCCGAGGACCCTGCCGACCGCCTTGCGAAATCCCTCGGTCTCACGACCACCGAAGCGCAGATCGCCCTTGCAATGGCAGATGGAAAGACGCTGGCCGAAATCTCGGAAACTCGCCGAACCAGCATCCACACCGTGCGCAATCAGCTGAAATCGCTGTTGCTCAAGACCGGTACGCGGCGGCAGAGCGAGGTCGTGGCGCTGGTCGAACGGCTGCGGCGCAGCCCCTGAGAAACAACCCCCGCCGGCACGGAATGCAGCGGGGGCGGCAAGGGTTACACCACCAATCCGTTCACGCAAGGCGACGGCGCAGCCGCAATCCGGTCATCCCGGCCAGCGCAACGGCCAGCAGCGGCAGGGCGGCAGGCAGCGGGACGGGCGAAGGATCGGGAACCCGCACCGTCGCGGTGATGCTGTCGCCCC
>JBGAOK010000143.1:0-5966 GCA_044221805.1 Meridianimarinicoccus sp. | reverse complement strand
CTGCCAGCCTTCGTCCTGGGCGATCCCGAGCGCGTTCAGCGAGGCCTGCCGCCGCGCGGCGATGCTGCGGGTGGGGGTCAGGGCGTCGTCGATGTCGTGCTTCCAGGCGTCGGGCGTGGGCGAATAGGGCCGGGTCGGATAGGCCTCGCCGGCCGGGTTGATCCGGGCGAGGATCCCGGGGATCGCCGCGGCGACCTCGTCGCGGGTCATGCCGTCGTGCAGGTCGGCGTCATAGGCGGCGCGCAGCACCACCATGTCGAAGCCGGTCAGCACCGAATGCATGTTGTCGTCGTTGAAGATCGAGTCGTCGAGCCGGTAGAGGTCGTTGACCGGCCCCAGCGCCTGGGCGGTCTCCTCGTGCAGGCAGTCGCGGATCTCCTGCGGGCTGACATCGGCGGGGATGAACACGGTGGCGGCGTCGCGGCTGGCGATGCCGGCCCAGTCCAGGTCGCGCCGGCGCATGTCGGCACGGAACTCGGCCCAGGTGATCCGCACCGGCAGCACGAAGCAGGCGGCCGAGGGCACGGTGCGTTCCAGCTCGGCCCGGCTGATGCCCTCGACCACGATCGAGGCGGTGGCAGGATTGTCGGAGCGGCGGATGTCGATCTTCGCCTCGGCGCGGATCCGGCGGATCAGCCGGTCAAGCTCCAGGTCGAACACCGGCCCGGTCTGCCCGGCCAGCGCGATCGTCACCGGTTCGCGGAAGCGGGTGAAGACCGGCAGCGACTCGCCGTTCTCGAGCTCCAGCGTCAGGTCGAGGAAGTCGCGGGAGATCTCCTGGTTCGACCGGCGCGGCGGGGTCGGCTGCGGCGGTCCGAAGGTGCGCACCGGCGGCAGCGGCTTCAGCGTCACTGGCAGTTCCGGCGGCTCGGGGGGCGGCGGCATGCAGCCGGCCAGCAGCCCGACGGCCAGGAGGATCACCGGAAGGCGCAGGGCCACCGGTCAGGCCCGCTGGTACTTGACGAAGGGGGTCGCCTGACCCACCCGGTCGTAAAGCTGCCGGGCGGTCGTGTTGAAGGCCTGGGTGAGCCAGTAGACGCCCGAGGCACCGTCGCGGTCGGCCAGGGCATAGACGGCCTCGATCAGCCGCCGGCCCAGCCCGGTCCCGCGCGATGCGGGCGCCACGTAGAGATCCTGCAGATAGGCCACGTCGGTCGGCTTCCAGCCATGGGGGTGGAAGATCACATGGGCCAGGCCCTGCAGCGTGCCGCCGTCATCGGCGACAAGACCCGCGACATCGGGACGGGCCGGATCGACCAGCCGCGCGAAATGAAGCCCGTACTGCGCCGCCGGAAGCTCGGTGTCGTAGAAGGCGAGGTAGGCGTGCCAGAGGCGGTCCCATTGGGGCCTGTCCTCGGGACGCAGGGGGCGGATGTCGACGGACATGGGAAGTCTCTTGCCTGATCCGTCCAGCCATACGGGAGGCAAGCCGGAAAGAGAAGGACGCAGCGGGAGATTGGCGGCAAGGGTTGCGCTGGCGCCGCGGGTCACCGGCGCCGGTCACGCGCCCGAGGTCGGACAGGACGCGCGGCGGCCGGTTGCAACGGGCTTCGCCGGGCCTGGCCGGGCCTGGCCGGGCCTGATGGGGCCTGATCGGGCCGGGAAGGGAACCGAGGGGAAGAAACGGGCGCGGAAGGACCGGAAGCGGCGCGAAAACCGGGAACAGATGGGAACGAACGAGGGGAACGGGAGGATCGGGCCGGCCTAGCGCCGCCCGCCGCGGGCCATGAAGGCGAGGCGTTCGAACAGGTGGACGTCCTGTTCGTTCTTCAGCAGCGCGCCGTGCAGCTTCGGCAGCGCGCTGGTCGGGTCGGCCTTCAGGTCGGCGGGGTCCAGATCCTCGGCCAGCAGCAGCTTGAGCCAGTCCAGCATTTCCGAGGTCGACGGCTTCTTCTTCAGCCCGCCGGTTTCCCGCAGGGTGTAGAACTGTTCCAGCGCGGCGGTCAGCAGGCGCGGCTTGATGCCGGGGAAATGCACCTCGACGATCCGCTTCATGGTCTCGGCGTCGGGAAAGCGGATGTAGTGGAAGAAACAGCGGCGCAGGAAGGCGTCGGGCAGTTCCTTCTCGTTGTTCGAGGTAATGATGACGATGGGGCGGTGCCGGGCGCGGATCGTCTCGCCGGTCTCGTAGACGAAGAACTCCATCCGGTCGAGTTCCTGCAACAGGTCGTTGGGAAACTCGATGTCGGCCTTGTCGATCTCGTCGATCAGCAGGACCACCTTGCCGTCCGCATCGAAGGCCTGCCAGACCTTGCCCTTGCGGATGTAGTTGGCGACGTCGTTCACCTTCGGATCGCCAAGCTGGCTGTCGCGCAGGCGGCTGACCGCGTCGTATTCGTAGAGCCCCTGCTGGGCGCGGGTGGTGGACTTCACCGTCCATTCGATGATCGGCAGGCCGAGCGCGCCGGAGACCTGGCGGGCCAACTCGGTCTTGCCGGTGCCGGGTTCGCCCTTGACCAGAAGCGGACGCTCCAGCGTCACCGCGGCGTTCACCGCCACCTTCAGGTCGTCCGTTGCCACATAGCTGTCGGTGCCCTGGAACTTCATGACCGCTGATCCTGACCTGTGCGCTGCTTCGGGCGAGATAATTCCCCGCCGTCCGGCCTGCAAGCCAAGGCGGCCGGCGGTGGCGCCGCGGGCCAGCGTGCCGCGGCCCTGACGGCCGCCGGTGGCCCCGGCTGCCCGGATGCGCGCGGCGGTGCCGTCTTTCCGGGCAGCGGTGCCATGGCGCACGGTTCCGGCGCGCGCCCCTTTGCGGCCCCGGCGCAACCGGGTGCGACGTCTCAACCGGGGGGCGCAAGATGCTGAATCCGCGTGACAGGCCGGGTGCCTTCTTGTATGCGGCGCGCACAGGTTGGTGCCGGACGGTTCACAAGGAAATCGGTCATGACTCACCATGCCGGTGACCGGGTGACCGGCCCGCATAGGGGAACAGACATGAAGTCCGAAGTGTTTTTGCCCGAGAATTATCGTCCTGCCGAGGACGAGCCCTTCATGAACGAACGGCAACTCGAATATTTCCGGCGCAAGCTGATCGACCAGAAGCAGGAACTGATGGCCGAAAGCCGGGCCACGATCGAAGGCCTGCAGGACAGCACCCGGAACATTCCCGACGTGGCCGACCGCGCCTCGGAAGAGACCGACCGGGCGCTGGAACTTCGCACCCGGGACCGCCAGCGCAAGCTGGTGGCGAAGATCGACGCGGCGCTGCGGCGGATCGAAAGCGGCGACTACGGCTATTGCGAGGTGACCGGCGAGCCGATCTCGCTGAAGCGGCTCGACGCAAGGCCGATCGCGACCCTGAGCCTCGAGGCGCAGGAACGCCACGAGCGGCGCGAGAAGGTCCACCGCGACGAATGACGCGTCCCGGCCCGGCGGTCGCCTGCCGGGTCTTGTCCCCGCTTCCGGTGCGACGGGCGCCGGCTGCCCGGGAAACAGGCGCCGCTGTCCCGGTGTCGCCGTGCCCGTCCCTTGCCCGATGACCCGCAGCGTCCCGAATCCTTCTCCGTCCTGCCCCGACCGGGCGACGGCGCCATGCTGATCGGCCAGCCCGTCACCGTGCTGGGCGGCGGGATCGGCGGTCTGGCGGTGGCGCTGGCCTGCGCCCGGCGCGGCGCCGTGGTCGAGGTGATCGAGCAGGCCGATGCCCTGGGCGAGGTCGGCGCCGGCCTGCAGATCAGTCCGAACGGCATGGCGGTGCTGGACGCGCTGGGCGTCGGCGCAGCCGTCGCGGCCGGGGCGCCGCGCGGCCGCCGGGTCTGGCTGGTCGACGGCATCGGCGGCCGGCGGGTGCTGAAGCTGGACCTGAACACGATCCCCTCGCCGCATCCCTGGTGCCTGGTGCATCGCGCCGATCTGGTCGCCGCGCTGGGCGCCGAGGCGGCCGCGGCCGGGGTGCGGTTCCGCTTCGCCTGCCGGGTCGCGGCGGTGGCGCTGGAGCCCGACGGAAGGGTGCGGCTGGATCTGGAGGGCGGCGCGGTCGAGCGCCACCCGCTGGTGATCGCCGCCGACGGGGTGCGCGGGGTCGCGCGCGCCGCGCTGGGACCGGCGCCGGCGCCGCACTTCACCGGGCAGACCGCGTGGCGCGCGCTGGTCCCGCTGGACGCACCGGCACCGGCCGAGGTGCGGCTGTTCCTGGGGCCGGGGCGGCATCTGGTGGCCTATCCGCTGCGCGACGGGCGGCTGATGAACCTGGTCGCGGTCGAGGAGCGTGCCGGCTGGGCCGAGGAGGGCTGGAGCCACCCGGACGACCCGGCCCGGATGCAGGCCGCCTTCGCCGGCTTCGGCCCCGAGCCGCGGCGCCTGCTGGAGCGGGTGACCGAGGTGCATCGCTGGGGCCTGTTCCGCCATCCGGTGGCCGAGGTCTGGGGCCGGGCCGGGCGTTCGGGCGGGCTGGCCGGGCTGGGCGACGCGATCCACCCGACGCTGCCTTTCCTGGCCCAGGGCGCCTGCATGGCGTTGGAGGATGCCTGGGTGCTGGCCCGGGCGCTGGCCGAGGCCGAGGCGCCGGCGGAGGTCTTCGCGCGCTATCAGGCGGCGCGGCGCGACCGCGCGGTGCGCACCGTCGCCGCGGCCGGGCGCAACGCGCGGGCCTATCACCTGCGGGGGCCGCTGCGCCCGCTGGCCCATGCGGCGCTGCGGCTGGGCGAGCGGCTGGCGCCGGAGGCGGCGCTGCGCCGCTTCGACTGGCTTTATACCCACGACGTGACGCGCTGAGGGGCGGGCGGCTCCCGCCCGTCTTCGCCGCCGCTGCGCGGCAGCTCATCCCGTTGGGCCGGGCCGGCCTGACGGCCGGCAGGTAGACAGTGCCGGCCTGACGGCCGGAAGGTAGACAGTGCCGGCCTGACGGCCGGCGGGTGGATTTGGCTGGCGGTGCCGAGACCCGGGCGTGGCGGCGGGATCCGGGCTGGGGAGGCGCCTGAGGGGCAGGTCTGCCCCTCGCGGCGCCTGTCCGAGGATGGGACGGCCGCGACCGCGTCAAGGACGCCTGCGGCGCCGCCTCCGGCGGTCGCGCGGCGCGCGATCCCTGACCCGGGCCGGGCCGGCGGGGCCCGGTCGGGTGCGACTGGTCCGGGCGGGACCGGGGTCCTCCGGATGAGGGATCAGGATCAGGATCGGGATCCGGGTCGGTTCGGGCCGGTGCGGGCACCATCCGGGCCGCAGGACGCCGGGCATCGCCGGTTCAGCGCCGCGGCGGGCGGGCCTTGTAGCTGGGCAGGCGCCAGCCGAAGGCGATGGATCCGGCGCGAAGTGCGAAGGTCACGACCATGCAGGCGATCAGCGGCAACGCCGGGTGGAGGTCGACCGCGAGGGCGGCCACCGCCGCGAGCGCGCCGGCAAAGGCGGCGGTGACGTAGATCTCGCCCTGCTTCAGCACCAGCGGCACCTCGGCCAGCACCATGTCGCGCATCAGCCCGCCCATGCAGCCGGTGACGATGCCCATCAGCACCTGGATGAAGGGGCCGGTGCCCATGCTGCGGGCGACCGCGACCCCGGCGGCCACCGCCACCGAGAGCGCCACCGCATCGATCCAGATCAGCGCCTTCAGCCGGCTTTCCAGATGATGCGCGGTGAAGAACACCACCAGCGCCGCGGCGGCGGCGACAAGGATGTAGGCCGGCGCCGCCACCCAGAACACCGGGTCGCGCCCCAGCAGCAGGTCGCGCACGGTGCCGCCGCCCACCGCGGTCAGGCAGGCGAGGAACATGAAGCCGACCGGGTCGAGCTGGGCCCGGCTGGCGCCGAGCGCGCCGGTCAGGGCGAAGACCACCACCGCGGCCATGTCGAGGGTCAGCGGCGGGGTCATCGGCCGCCGGCCGCCTTCTTCGGCTTGAACGGCGCCATGCCGGCCCGGGCCAGCGCGGCGGCGCGTTCGGTCTCGGGATGGCCGGCATGGCCCTTGCACCATTGCCAGATCAGCGTGTGCCGCGCCTGGGCGGCGTCGAGCCGGCGCCACAGATCCTCGT
>JBGAOK010000022.1:0-41726 GCA_044221805.1 Meridianimarinicoccus sp. | reverse complement strand
GGTGGCCGCGCCGAACAGGGCTGCGCCGAGCCCGAGGACGATCAGCGTCGTAGTGATCTCGGAGACGGCGGAGCGGACCGAGGTATAGTCCTCGATCAGGTGCGCGCGGGCCGGGGTCAGGCCGCCGTCGATCCCGGTGGCGGGGTCGTCCACAAGCTCGTGATGGATCAGATCCTCCACATGCCGGGCGATGCGGGACTTCAGCAGGATCTGCCGGGTCGCAAGCCAGCGCGCCGTGCGCTTCAGGCGCAGGCGGCCGCAGATCCAGGCCAGCAGCCGGACCAGCAGGAACACCGGCGCGAGGCTGACGTTCAGGGGCGCGCGCAGCAGATCCCATCCCAGCGCCGCCCGGTGCAGGCGGATCGAGCCGCGGATGCCGTAGTGCCGGCGCACGAAGGCGCGCACCGCGGCGTCGCGGCTGGCGGGCGCCCGGCCGGGCGCGGCAATTCCTGTCGGGGCGGTCATCCGATCGGGCACCGGCGTTGGGGTCAGGGTTGACTGGCATGTGGGGACGCGGCGCCCGGGGGTCCAGACGCGGCCGGCGGTATTCTGCGCCCGCCCGCGACGGCCGCGGCGCGGAACGGGGCCGTCCGGACCGGTCAGGCCAGCGTCATGGCGGCGTTGACGGCGATGGCGATGAGCACCGTGTTGAAGCTGAACGACACCATCGAATGGATCATCGTGGCGATCCGGAGGTCGCGCGACACCACCGACACGTCCGAGACCGTCGCGCTGGTGCCGATCGCCATGGCGAAATACAGGAACTCGACCCCGCCCGGCAGGACGTCGCCGGGGAAGGCCAGTCCGCCCTCGGGCTCGCCGGTGCGGTGTTCGGAATAGTAGAGCCGGGTATAGCTGTGCGCCGCCATCGCCTGCACCATGGCCCAGCTGAGCGGCACGCTGGAGATCGCGAAGATCGGGAACAGGCGGCCTTCGTCATGGGGGTGGTTGAGCAAGGTGAACACCGCGACAAGGCTGAGAACCACAGCGAAGGCGGAACTGAGCAGCATCATGGAGAAGCCCAGCTGTTCGCCCCGGTGACGGCGGCGCAGGTCCGCGGCGCTGAGTCGCGTGCCGTAGCCGAGGACGTAGGCCATGAAGCAGGTGAAGAAGGCGTCGCTGGCCGCCAGGACCCGGAACATCGGGTGCTGGCCATGGCTCAGAAGGAATGCGCAGACGCCGATCGCGACCGAGAACAGGTAGAACGGTCTCGGCCGCAGGAGCCGGGCGAACAGCGCGATCACGCCTTCGGGCGGCGGGCTGGCAGGTGGGGTTGTCGGGTTGGGCACGCCGCGGCCTCGGTCGATGGACACCGGACGGGGTCTAGCGCGTGCCGCTGGCCGGCGGCAAGACCAACGGTGCGCCCCGTCCCGCGGATTGCGGGCGGGGCGCAGCCGGAGGTTCCTCCGGGGCGATCCGGTCGCGGCACCGGGCCTTGACTCCGGCGCTGGTTTACGCAACGTCCCCCTCGTGATTGCGAAGCGCCCTCGCCAGTCCGGCCTGCGCCGCTTCCGCACCGATTGCGCCGGAGGGAGGAGGAACCGCCGGCGCGCGGCCCCGAGATCGAAAGCGCCGCGGCCGGCCCGGCCGGCGCCGCTTTCAGCCCGATTGCGCCGGAGGGAGGAGGATCCGCCGGCGCGCGGCCCCGCGGCCCGAACACGGCGGCGGGGCCGAATGGCCGTTGCAATGTTCACCTAATGTTCCATATTTGCGCCATGAGCACGCCCGCCGATCCCCAAGCGGCGCGCCGGCGCGGCCGCGGCGCGACCCTGAACCCCGATGGCCGATTCGAGGCCCATGCCCGGTTGGCCGAGGATGACGGCTGGCCGCGCGAGGACGACCTGCCGCCCCTGCGCACGGAACTCGCCTTCGAACGGCCGCGGAAGATCATCACCCGCAACCAGTCGCCGGACATCTTCTTCGACCGCTCGATCAATCCCTATCGCGGCTGCGAGCATGGCTGCATCTACTGCTATGCAAGGCCGACCCACGCCTTTCTGGGCCTGTCGCCCGGGCTGGACTTCGAGACCCGGCTGACCGCCAAGCCCGAGGCGCCGCAGGCGCTGGCGCGGGAACTGGCGGCGAAGGCCTATCGGGTGGCGCCGATCGCGCTGGGGACCAGCACCGACCCCTACCAGCCGGTCGAGCGCGACCGGAAGATCACCCGGCGCCTGCTCGAGGTGCTGGCCGAGCATCGCCACCCGGTCACCATCGCCACCAAGGGCAGCCTGATCGAGCGCGACATCGACATCCTGGCGCCGATGGCGGCGGCGGGGCTGGTGCAGGTGGGGGTCGGGGTCACGACGCTGGACCGGGCCGTGGCGCGGAAGATGGAACCCCGGGTGCCGGCACCCGAGCGGCGGCTGCAGGTGATCCGGGCGCTGGCCGGGGCGGGGATCCCGGTCCGGGTCATGGTTTCGCCGGTGGTGCCGGCGCTGACCGACCACGAGATCGAGGCGATCCTGGCGGCGGCGAAGGACGCGGGCGCGGCCGGGGCAAGCTGGGTGATGCTGCGGCTGCCGCTGGAGGTGGCGGGGCTGTTCGAGGCCTGGCTGGCCGAGCAGTTCCCCGACCGGGCCGACCGGGTCATGGGCCGGGTGCGCGAGACCCAGGGCGGGCGGGTCTATGACCCGCGCTTCGGCAAGCGGATGCGGGGCGAGGGCGCCCATGCCCTGCTGATCGCGCGCCGGTTCGAGGTGGCGATGGCGCGGCTGGGGCTGTCGCGGGAGCTGCCGAAGCTGCGCTGCGACCTGTTCCGCCCGCCGCGGGCGCAGCTCTCGCTGTTCTGAGGCCGGCCGGATTCCGAGGCAGGCCGGGCGTCCGATTCGGACGGGCCGGGATCAGTCGCGCGGGCCGCGGCGCTGGCGGCGGGGGACCACCGGCGCGTCGCTGTCGCCGCCGTGGCCGGCCGAGGACAGCGGGCCGATGCTGGCCACGATCCGTTCGAGACTGGGTCGCGGGCCGAGCACATGACTTTCCAGCGCCCGGCGCATGGCGAGAAGGTGCGCGGCGGTGGTGCCGCAGCAGCCGCCGATGATCGTGGCGCCGCAGTCCCGGGCGAAGGTCGCGTAGCGCGCCATCAGCTCGGGCGTGCCGTCGTAGTGGATGTGCCCTTCCACGTAGCGCGGGATGCCGGCATTGCCCTTGGCAATCAGCCGCGCTTCGGCGCCCTGGGCGGCAAAGCCCAAGAGGCTGCGCAGCAGGTCCGAGGCGCCGACGCCGCAATTGGCGCCGAAGGCCACGGGCGGATGCGGCAGGGTCGCGACCAGCGCCACAAGATCGCCCGGCGCGAGACCCATCATGGTACGCCCGGCGGTGTCGAAGCTCATCGTGCCGCACCACGGCATGCCGGCGAGGCGCGCCGCCTCGGCGACGGCGCGGAATTCGTCGGCAGCCGAGAAGGTCTCGGCCCAGAGGATGTCGGCGCCGCCGGCCTTCAGGCCCTCGGCGGCCTCGTGAAAAATCTCGACCGCGCCGGACAGGGTCAGGCTGCCCATCGGCGACATGATCTCGCCGGTGGGGCCCATGGATCCGGCGACGAGCACCTTGCGCCCGGCGGCATCGGCGGCCGCGCGGCCGATCCCGGCGGCGATCCGGGCGAAGTCCTGCGCCCGGGGTGCCACGCCGTGCAGGCGCAGCCGGGCAGCATTGGCCCCGAAGCTGTTGGTCAGGATCAGGTCGGCCCCGGCCCCGATCGCCGCCTCATGGACGGCGCGGACCTCGGCCGGATGGGTGTCGCACCACAGGTCCGGCGCCACATCGGGGGCGAGCCCCATGTTGAACAGGTTCGTGCCGGTCGCGCCGTCGGTCAGCAGCCAGTCGCGGCCGTCGAGCATCTGGGAGAGCGGATCGCTCATGGTCCGGCTCCTTCGGCCTGCGCCGCGGCCCGCGGCCCGTGCCGGGAGGGAACGGGGCGGTCCCGGGCCGGGACCGCGACAGGATCGCGGGCAGGGTGCCTGGGAAGATCGGGGCGGGGTCCGGCGGGCCTAGCCCTTCACCTTCTTGCGTGCGTCGACAAGGAACTCGACCATCTTCGCCCGCACCGTCGCTTCGTTCGACAGCGCGCCCAGATCCGCGACCAGCTTCTTCACCACGTCCTCGTGACCTTGGGTAATGAAGTCGAGGTGGATGATTTCCTTGGCGTATTGTGCGGCATCGTTGGCGGATTTGCCCAGGAGTTCGGCGGCCCAGTACGCGATCTGCTTGTTCCGCGCGGCTTCGGCGACAAACTCAAGCTCGGCATCACGGGCGAACTTATTCTCGAAGGCGTGCTCGCGCTCGTCGAATGTGGTCATCGCGGGGTCCCTCCTCTGCGTCGAATTGCTTGCGGTTATGCCGACTAGACCTTAGCTGCACAAGGGCTTGCGCCGGGCCGTTCTTGCGACACTTGCGGCATTGGAATATACGCCCCTCTGACAGGCGCAGGCTTCTGCGTCCTTTGCCGAATACTGGAGACCCCATGGCACGCCGAAAGAAGATCTACGAGGGCAAGGCGAAGATCTTGTACGAAGGGCCGGAACCCGGGACGCTGGTGCAGTATTTCAAGGACGATGCCACCGCCTTCAATGCGCAGAAGCGCGATGTGATCGAGGGCAAGGGGGTGCTGAACAACCGCCTGTCGGAATTCTTCATGACCGGCCTGAACGAGATCGGCGTGCCGACCCACTTCATCCGCCGTATCAACATGCGCGAACAGCTCATCCGGCAGGTCGAGATCATCCCGCTTGAAGTGGTCGTGCGCAACCGCGCGGCGGGGTCGCTGTCCAAGCGTCTCGGCATCCCCGAAGGGCAGGTGCTTCCGCGGCCGATCGTCGAGTTCTACTACAAGGACGACAAGCTCGGCGACCCGATGGTCACCGAGGAGCACATCGCCGCCTTCGGCTGGGCCAGCCAGCAGGACATGGACGACATGGTGGCGCTGGCGCTGAGGGTGAACGACTTCCTGTCGGGCGTCTTCATCGGCGTCGGCGTCCGCCTGATCGACTTCAAGATCGAGATCGGCCGGATCTGGGACGGTGACTTCCAGCGCCTGATCGTGGCCGACGAGATCAGCCCCGATTCGTGCCGGCTGTGGGACATCAAGACCGGCGCCAAGCTGGACAAGGACGTGTTCCGCCACGACCTCGGCAATCTCGTGGACGTCTACACGGAACTGGCGCGCCGGCTGGGCGTGCTGCCGAAGACCGTGCATGCCGTCACCAAGCCGACCCTGATCAACTGAGTGCAGAGATGAAAGCAACCGTCCATGTGATGCTGAAACCCGGCGTGCTGGACCCGCAGGGCGAGGCGGTCCGCCACGCGCTGGGGGCGCTTGGCTTTGCCGGGGTCGATTCGGTGCGGCAGGGCAAGGTGATCGAGCTGGATCTGGCCGGCGACGATCCCGCCGCGGCCGAGACCGCCGTGAAGACCATGTGCGAGAAGCTGCTCGCCAACACGGTGATCGAGACCTACCGGATCGAGATCGCCTGATGGCGGTGCTCGCGAAGGAAACCCGCTGATGCGCGCTGCCGTCATCGTCTTTCCCGGGTCGAACTGCGACCGTGACCTTGCGGTGGCCTTCCGGGCCGCCGCGGGGGTCGAGCCGGTGATGGTCTGGCACAAGGACACGGCGCTGCCTTCGGGCATCGACGTGGTCGGCCTGCCGGGCGGCTTCTCGTTCGGCGACTACCTGCGCTGCGGCGCCATCGCCGCGCGCTCGCCGATCTGCCGCGCGGTGGTGGACTTCGCCGGGAAGGGCGGGCCGGTGCTGGGCATCTGCAACGGCTTCCAGGTCCTGCTGGAAGCCGGGCTGCTGCCGGGCGCGCTGATGCGCAATGCCGGGCTGAAGTTCCTGTGCAAGCCGGTCGGCCTGACGGTGGCGACCACCGACAGCCCGTTCACCGCCGGCTATCGCAAGGATCGGGAGATCACCCTGCCGATCGCCCATCACGACGGCAACTACACTGCCGATGCCGATCAGCTGAACCGGCTGGCGGGCGAGGACCGGATCGCGTTCCGCTATACCGACAACCCCAACGGGTCGGCCGCGGACATTGCCGGGGTCCTCTCGGCGAACCGCCGGGTGCTGGGCCTGATGCCGCATCCCGAGCGGGCGGTGGATCCGCTGCAGGGAGGCACGGATGGTGTCGCGCTGTTCTCGGCCCTGGTGGCTGCGCTGGAATCCGCCTGAGCCGGCCGCGGCCATTCCAATCCCCCGGGCTTCGGGAAAGATTGCGCTGGAACCGACGCGCCTGCGGAGTCACCCTTGGCCATGACGAGCGATGACGATCCCGCCACCGGGTCCCATCTGGCCCCGGTGCGTCTGAGACCGCGGCTGGCGCTGGCGGCGCTGGCCGTGATGGCTGGCATCGTGGTCTGGATGTCGGTTGCGCTGCTGACCGACCGCCAGGCCCAGGCAGTTGCCAGCCAGGCCGAGCTGCGCCTGACCCTGTTCGCCGGCAACGTGATGAGCGAGCTGCGGCGCAACTCGATCGTGCCGCAGCTTCTGGCGCGCGACGCGTTGCTGACCGAGGCGCTGGAACAGGGCGACTATTCCACCAGTTCCCAGCGTCTGGTCGAGTTCCGCGACGAGATCGGCGCCGAGCGGCTGCTGCTGCTGGACCGCAACGGACTGGCGGTGGCGTCGAGCGATCCGCTGGACGTGGGGCTGGACCACCGGGCGCAGCCCTATTTCCTCGACGCGCTGCAATCGAACGCGACGCTGTTCAGCACCGTGCTGGATGATCCGTCGAAGCCGCTGTTCACCTATTCCCGCCAGATCGACGATGGCGGCAACGTGCTGGGCGTGATCGTGGTCGAGGTCGACCTGCACAAGTACGAACGCAGCTGGGCCGGGATCAGCGAGGCGGTGATCGTCAAGGACAGCAACGAACGGGTGCTGCTGACCACCGAGCCGAAATGGCGCGGCCAGACCGAGACCGAGGCCCTGGCCGCCGAGCCGCCGCGCAACGCGCTGCTGAAGGCTCTGCAGCCGCGGGTCTTCGGCGACGACCCGCGCAGCAGCGTGCTGGGAGGCCAGTCGGTCCTGCGCAGCGAGACGCGGATCCCGTTCCAGGGCTGGAAGATGGTCAGCTTCTCGGCCTATCCGCTGGTGCAGGAACGGGTGGCCGCGGTGGTGGCGCTGGAGATCACCACCTTCGCGCTGCTGGCGGCGATCCTGTTCTATCTCACCTCGCGCTCGGCCGAACAGCGCTCGGCCCGGCTGCAGCGGGAATCCGACGAGCTGAAGATGCTGAACGCGATGCTTCAGCGGGAGATCCTCGAGCGGCAGAGGGCCGAGAAGAACCTGGAGGTCGCCGAGCAGACCCTGGCGCAGTCGTCGAAACTGGCGGCGCTTGGCGAGATGTCGGCGGCGGTCAGCCACGAGCTGAACCAGCCGCTGGCGGCGATGAAGACCTATCTGGCGGGCGCCCGGCTTCTGGTCAGCCGCCAGCGCACCGAGGAAGCGGTGGTGTCGTTCCAGCGCATCAACGACCTGATCGACCGGATGGGGGCGATCACCCGGCAGTTGAAGTCCTATGCCTCGAAGGCGACCGATGCCACCGGCCGGGTCGACATGCGCGAGGCGGTGACGACGTCGCTGGCGATGATGGAGCCGCAGTTCCGCCAGCGGGCGATGCGGCTGAACGTCAACCAGCCCGACGAGCCGGTCGAGGTGCTGGCCGAACGCTTCCGGATCGAACAGGTGATCATCAACCTGCTGCGCAACGCGGTCGATGCGACGCGCAAGGTGAAGGAACCGCAGATCGACGTGATCCTGACCCAGGGTGACAATGTCAGCCTGGCGGTCTGCGACAACGGCCCCGGGATCGCCGATCTGGATGCGCTGTTCGAGCCGTTCTACACCACCAAGGGCGCCGGCGACGGTCTGGGGCTGGGGCTGGCGATCTCGAGCAGCATCGTCGGCGATCTGGGCGGGCGCCTGACGGCGCGGAACCGCCCCGACGGCGGTGCGGTTTTCGAGATGGTCTTGCCGCGCTTCGGCGAGGACAGCATCGCGGCGGAATGAGTTTGCGGGACCCGGCCGGGGGCCGGGCCGCGGAAAGAAATGAGGGACCCGGCCGCGTGCCGGGCCCGGGACAGGAGTGAAGTGCATGAAGGTCGCGATCGTTGACGACGAGTTGCACATGCGCCAGTCGATCAGCCAGTGGCTGGCGCTGTCGGGCTATGACACGGAAACCTTTGCCAGTGCCCGCGAGGCGCTGGCCACGGTCGGGCAGGGCTATCCGGGGGTGGTCCTGAGCGACATCCGCATGCCCGAGATGGACGGGATGAGCTTCCTGAAGCGGCTGATGCATCTGGACAGCGCGCTGCCGGTGATCCTGATCACCGGCCACGGCGACGTGCCGATGGCGGTCGAGGCGATGCGGATCGGCGCCTACGACTTCCTCGAAAAGCCGTTCGATCCCGACCGGATGACCGAAATCGTCCAGAAGGCCGGGCAGGCGCGCAAGGTGGCGCTGGAGAACCGCGCGCTGCGCAACGACCTGTCCAGCGGCGACGCGGCGATGCGCCGGCTGATCGGCACCAGTTCGGTGATGGCGCAGCTGCGCGAGGACATCGTCAATGTCGGCCAGGCCGACGGCCATGTGATGATCGAGGGCGAGACCGGCACCGGCAAGACGCTGGTGGCCCGCGCGCTGCACGCGGTCGGATCGCGCGCGGGCAAGCCGCTGGTGCAGGTGTTCTGCAGCCGCGACGACGAGGCCGGACAGATCGCCCGCCTGTTCGGCGCCACCCCCGAGGAGGCCGACACCTCGGCCATGGCCGAGGCGCGCGGTGGTGTCCTGCTGCTGGAGGACGTGCAGGCGCTGACGGCCTCGGCGCAGGCGCGGCTGTTGTCCGAGATCGGCGACTCGGACCCGGGCATGGCGCCCCGGATCATCTCGGTGTCGAGCTGCGACGAGTTCGGCCCGCGCTGCGAGGAGGTGCTGCGCCCCGACCTCTATCACCGTCTGGCGGTGCTGCACCTGACACTGCCGCCGCTCAGGAACCGCGACGAGGACGTGCTGGCGCTGTTCACCGAGTTCACCCGCAACTTTGCCGAAGAATACGGCGTCGACGCACCCAAGGTCACCGCGCAGGAAGCAGCCCAACTGCTGCAGGCACCCTGGCCGGGCAACGTGCGCCAGCTGATGAACGTCGCCGAACGCGCGGTCCTGCAGAGCCAGCGCGGCGGCGGGACGATCACTTCGCTGCTGATCTCGGACAACGAGGCGGTGCCGCTGCCCCTGACCCAGGAAGGCAAGCCGCTGAAGCAGTATGTCGAGGCCTTCGAGAAGATGCTGATCGACAACACCATGCGCCGTCACCAGGGCTCGATCACCAAGGTGATGGAGGAACTGTCGCTGCCGCGCCGGACCCTGAACGAGAAGATGGCGAAGTACGGGCTTCTGCGCAGCAACTACACCTGACGAACAGGGCGCGGGTGTCCCCCGCGTTCTTGTGCGAATTCGCGCAATACGGTGGAAATGCCATTGTCAATCCGCGCGGGAGCGGTTTAATGGGCATTCGTGGCGTCGTTGCGCCATGCAGGTTTCCCTGTTGTTCCGCGCATGGCTGCAAGACCGCAGTCGGCCGGGACGCAGACGAAAGAACGCCCCTTTCGCGGGGCATGAGATTGTCCGGCACCATCACGAGGCGTCGGATGCATTCACGGGCACCCGAGGGTGCCAGGGACCAGACCGCGATGGACGCCGCCGCAAGACCAGCCGGATCCGCGATGCCCGCCGAGGGCGCGCGCCGGCCATGCCGTCTTGCCTGCAACGTCCGCGCCGCAACAAGACATCCCCAGGCCAGGTTGTTCCGGTTCTGCCGGCCACCCGGGTGGAGGGGCTGCAAAGAGACTGAATGGCAAAGAAAATGCTTATCGACGCGACCCATGCGGAGGAAACCCGCGTGGTCGTGGTGGACGGAACCAAGGTCGAGGAATTCGACTTCGAGTCCGAGAACAAACGCCAGCTTGCCGGCAACATCTACCTCGCAAAGGTAACCCGGGTCGAACCGTCGCTGCAGGCGGCTTTCGTCGATTACGGCGGCAACCGGCACGGATTCCTCGCGTTCTCCGAGATCCATCCGGATTACTACCAGATCCCGGTGGCTGACCGCGAAGCCCTGATGGCCGAGGAACAGGCCATGGCGGAAGCCGAGGGCGCCGACGAGGATGGTGACGGCGAGAAGCCGACCCAGGTCCGCCGCACCCGCCAGCGCAGCCGTGATCGCGGCGGTGAAGGGGCCAGGCCGCGCGACAGCGCGCGTCCCGCGGCGCCCAGCCGCGCGGCGGAGCCCGTCGCGGACCGCAGCATTCCCGGCATGGATGTGGTCGAACTGACCCAGGACGGGGATGCCGATCGCCACGGGTTGATCGAGGACACTCCGCATCGGCCGGAGACGGAGACCGGCGAGACCGGCGAGCGTTCGGGCGAGACGAATTTCGATGCCCCGGCCGCAATGGCCGCGTCGGAAATTGCGCCCGAAGCCCAACTGGAGACCGCGCCCGAAGTGTCGGCCGAGTTCCAGCCGGCGCCCGAACAGGAGCCCGAACAGGCACCCGAGCGCGACGGCGGCGACGACACCCCGCCGGTGACCATGGCGATGAGCGTCGGCAGCGACCACGTCATCACCGAGGATCCCGAGGCGGATGACGACGACGGGGCAGCCCCGGTCGCGGACGGGGCCGACAACCTGCCGCCGGCCACGATCGGCGACGAGGACGACGAGCTGACCGTCACCGTCGAGGAGCCCGCCGACAGCGGCATCGAGGCAGTGGCCGGGGACGACGCGCCCGAGGACATGCGCCCGGTGCAGCGGCCGCGGCCGCGGCGCTACAAGATCCAGGAAGTCATCAAGGTCCGGCAGATCATGCTGGTCCAGGTGGTGAAGGAGGAACGTGGCAACAAGGGCGCCGCGCTGACCACCTATCTGTCGCTGGCCGGGCGCTATTGCGTCCTGATGCCGAACACCGCCCGGGGCGGCGGCATCAGCCGCAAGATCACCAACGTGGTGGACCGCAAGAAACTCAAGCAGATCGCGACCGAACTTGATGTGCCGAAAGGCGCCGGCCTGATCATCCGCACCGCCGGTGCGCAGCGCACCAAGGCCGAGATCAAGCGCGACTACGAATATCTGCAGCGGCTCTGGGAGCAGGTCCGCGAGCTGACGCTGAAATCCGTGGCACCGGCGATGATCTATGCCGAGGGCGACCTGATCAAGCGCACCATCCGCGACCTCTACAACCGCGACATCGACGAGGTTCTGGTCGAGGGCGAAGGCGGCTACCGGACGGCCAAGGACTTCATGAAGATGATCATGCCGTCCCACGCCAAGAACGTGAAGCACTACCTCGACCCGATGCCGCTGTTCGCGCGCCACCAAGTGGAAAGCTACCTGTCGGAAATGTTCAATCCGGTGGTGAAGCTGAAGTCCGGCGGCTACATCGTGATCGGCGTCACCGAGGCGCTGGTGGCGATCGACATCAACTCGGGCAAGTCCACCAAGGAAGGCTCGATCGAGGAGACGGCGCTCAAGACCAACCTCGAGGCCGCCGAGGAGATCGCCCGGCAACTGCGCCTGCGCGACCTTGCCGGCCTGATCGTCATCGACTTCATCGACATGGACGAGCGGAAGAACAATGCCGCCGTCGAGAAGCGCCTGAAGGAAAAGCTGAAGACCGACCGGGCGCGGATCCAGATGGGCCGCATCTCGGGCTTCGGATTGCTCGAGATGTCGCGCCAGCGCCTGCGCCCCGGCATGATCGAGGCGACCACCAAACCCTGCGCCCATTGCCACGGCACGGGTCTGGTGCGGTCGGACGACAACCTTGCCCTGTCGATCCTGCGCGAGCTTGAGGAAGAAGGCGTCCGCAACCGGTCGCGCGAGGTGCTGGTGAAGGCGCCGATCGCCATCGTCAACTACCTGATCAACGAGAAGCGCGAGCATGTGGCGCGGATCGAGACCCGCTATGGCATGGCGGTCCGGATCGAGGCCGACATGCACCTGATCAGCCCGGACTACTCGGTCGAGAAGTTCAAGACCGCGACCCGCAAGGTGATGCCGGTAACGCCGGTGATCTCGCTCGACCCGAACGCGATGCCGCTGATCGAGATCGACGAGGACGACGACTTCGTCGAGGAGGAAGAGGACGAGGCCGAGGTCGAGACCGTCACCGAGGCGCCCGCGGCTCCGGCAGCTGCGCCGGCACAGGTGCAGGCGCCGGTGGCGGCCCCCGCAGGCGAGGACGACCAGCCCAACAAGCCGAAGAAGCGGCGCCGGCGCCGGCGTCGGCGGCGCGGCGGCCCGAACGGCGAGGGGGCCGAGAACGGCAACGGTGACGCCGAAGCCGCGGACGACCTCGGCTATGAGGACGACGGCGAGGGCGACGAGGGCGACGACGAGGCGGCCGAAGCTCCGGTCGAGGCCTTTGCCGAGGCAGCGGTCGCGGCCGAGGCCGTGACCCAGGCGGAAGCCGAACCCGAGGCCGGCCCCGCTCTGTGGGAACCGCTGCCCGAGATGGCGACCGTGCCGGACGTGGCAGCGCCGACCTTCGAGGCCATCGCCGAGCCCGCGCCCGCCCCGGCATGGGAACCCGCAGCCGAGAGCTTTGCCGAAGCGGTGCCCGAGGTGGCGGTCGAGGTCGAGGTTGCGGCCGAGACGGTAGAGCCGGAGGCATCCGTCCCGGTCGAGCCGGAGGCAACCGACACGCCCGAGGCAGCCGAGGCAGCCGAGGCACTGGCGGTCGAGCCGGTCGTCGAGCCTGCCTTCAACCAGGTGTTCGAGCCGGCCCCCGAAGCCGCGAATGCGCCGGAACCGGCTGCCGAGACCGGCCCGCCGAAGCCCAAGAAGCGCGGCTGGTGGTCCGGGGGCGCCTAGGCCCCGGACAGACAGACCGGGCAGGCGGCGCTCAGCCCTTGCGGATGAGATAGCGCCGCGCCCGGTCGCCGCAGCCCGCGGCCGTCTCGGCCGAGATCAGATGGTGCCCCGCTTCCCGGCAGAAGTGGGGCACATCCACGACAGCGGCCGGGTCATCGGCCAGCAGGCTCAGGACCTGGCCCGGCGCCAGTCCCATCAGCCGCTTCCGCGCCTTCAGCACGGGAAGCGGGCACAGAAGCCCCAGCGCATCCACTTCCAGATCGACCTGCATGGCGCCGAGCCTAGGCGCAGCGCGGCGCCACGGCAATGTGACGGCAGGGCGCGTGACGCGGCCCCCCCCATGGTCTAAGAGCCGGATCATGTTCGGAATCGACATCATCGGGGCGGGGCTTCTTCCGGCCATGCTGGTCGCGCTGGCGGCGGGCATGCTGTCGTTCCTGTCGCCCTGCGTGCTGCCGATCGTGCCGCCCTATCTGGCCTACATGAGCGGGGTTTCGGTCACCGATCTGGCCGCCGGCCAGCCGGTCGCCCGCGGCAAGGTCATGCTGCCGGCGCTGTTCTTCGTGCTGGGCCTGTCCACGGTCTTCCTGTTTCTGGGCTTCACCGCCTCGGCGATCGGGACGCTGTTCCTGCAGTACCAGAGCTGGTTCAACACCGCGGCGGGGCTGATGGTGATGGCCTTCGGGGCGCATTTCATCGGCATCTACCGGATCGGCTTCCTGGACCGCGAGGCGCGGATCGATGCCGGCGACCGCGGCGGCACGGCGCTTGGCGCCTATGTGCTGGGGCTGGCCTTCGCCTTCGGCTGGACCCCCTGCATCGGGCCGCAACTGGGCGCGATCCTGTCGCTGGCGGCCGCCGAGGCCTCGCTGGCGCGGGGCACGCTGCTGCTGGCGGTCTATGCGCTGGGGCTGGGGGTGCCGTTCCTGCTGGTCGCGGCCTTCCTTCCCCGGCTGGGCGGGCTGATGGGCTGGTTCAAGCGCCACATGGAACAGGTCGAACGCTGCATGGGCCTGCTTCTGTGGACCATCGGCCTGTTGATGCTGACCGGGGGCTTCTCGTCCTTCTCGTACTGGCTTCTGGAGACCTTCCCGGTGCTCGGCCGGATCGGCTGAGCGCTCAGCCCCGGTCGGGGAAGTTCGCCGCCATGAAGCCGGCCAGCGCCGGATCGCGCACCAGCTTCGCCGGTGCGTCGAAGCGGCGGGCCTTCCAGCCGGTCGAGGTGCCGCGGCAATGCAGCAGTCGGAACCGCGCCTGCCGGGTCAGCAGGTTCTGGAACACCTCGTCGACCCGGTGCACGCCCCAGCCGAAGCGGTCCATCGGCCCGCCGGGACGGATCGCCCATTTCTGGTTGGTGGCCCGGTCGGGATCCTCGCGCCAGTGATGGGCGCCCTGGCCGACCGGGCCGGCATTGTCGGGGCCGGGATGCACCCATGAGCCCTGGATGGTGACAAGCCCCAGCCAGTGCCGGCAGGCGGCGTCGAAGACGCTGCGGCCGCTGCCATTGGCGGGCGGCACGATGACCTCGTCGATGTCGATGCTGAGGACCGCGCGGGCGCGCGCCAGCGGGTCGCGCCGGGCAAGGTTCAGCATGGCGGTCTGGAAGAAGCCCGTTGTCGAACAGCACCACGCCTTCGGCGCCATGGGCGCGGGCGTGGTAGGCGGCCCAGTCGGCGATCCAGTCCAGCGCGTTGTTCTTGTTCACCGCAACCAGGCAGTTCAGCCCGTCGAAGCGCGGCGCGGTGCCGTCCCGCACCGGGACTGCACCCGGCCCGTCGCCCAGATCAAGGCTCAGCGCGCCGCGCGGCGCCGGCACCTCGACCTGCTCGCAGCGCAGCCAGGTCCGTCGCGTCGCCCGGGTGACCGGCGCAGCGCCGATCCGGAGGCCGCGGCGGAACGGCTGCCACAGGTTCAGGAAGCGCGGCGCCGTGAACAGATAGCTGCCGCGCGTCTCGAGATAGACGCAGTCGTACCAGAGCGTGGTGCGGTCATAGCGCTCGAGGTAATCGTCGCTGCGGCGGGTCTCGGGGCGGACATGGTCGCGCAGGAGCGGCCCGCCCGCGGGCAGGATCCGGCCCGCAAGGTCGATCACGGCGAAATCGGCGGGCGCCTCCGGCCCGCCCATCAGTTCGCCCATCGGTTCGCTCATCGGCCCGCTCATTGCTCGGCCTCCAGCCCGGTCATCAGCGCCACCAGTTCGGGATCTTCGGCACGGGTTTCGTCCTCGTGGTGGCGGCGCTTGTAGGGATGCCAGCCGGTCGAGGTGGCACGGCAGTGTACCACCTCGTGGGCCGTGTCCTCGGGCACCAGCTTGAACATCTCGCCGCCCACATGGTGGACATGCCAGCCGCCCAGCCGGCTGAGCCAGCCCCGGGGCACCGCGCACCATTTCCGCGGCGTGCGCGGCTTCGGGGTCAGGCGATAGCGGTGCGCGGTCTGGGGGGCGGGGCCTTCGGTCCCCGGCGCCGGGTCGGCCCAATAGACCGGGAGCCGCGCGGCCCGGAACAGACTGGCCCGGGCGGCGTCGAAGACCGAGTTTCCGTCGCGGCACAGCACCAGCTCGTCGATATCGGCGTTCAGCACCGCCCTTGCCTCGCGCAGCAGATCGCAGCGGGCCAGGTTCAGCAGCGCCGGCTGCAGGTAGTTCGGCCGCACCTCGCCGGCCTCGACCTTGTCGGTGGTGCCATAGGGGAAGGGCGCGCGCGCCACCGCGACCAGATCCAGCCCCGGCACCGCCGCCACCGCCCGGGCCAGATCGCCGGCGTCATAGGCGGTCGAGCCGTTGTCATGGATCAGCACCGCCTGCAGCCCGTGCAGCCGGACGTGATGGCGGGCCCAGGTCGCCACCCAGTCGGGCGGGTTGTCCTTGTTCATGGTGACTGCCGCGTTCAGGCCGCGGAACCGGGCCGACACATCCGGCCGCACCGCCAGCGGCGTCTCGACCCCGTCGATGACCAGCGAGAGCGCACCTTCGGGCCCGGCCAGCACCGCCTGGTCGTACTTGGCCTGCCGCCGCAGCCGCGGCGTGACTGGCCGGCCGTCGCGGCGCAGCCCATCGCGCAGCAGCGGCCAGAGATTGGCGAAGGGCGGCGCGGTGAAGAGATACCGCCCCTCGCGCGCCTGCCAGACCACGTCATAGAACAGCGTCGTGCGGTCGAAACGGTCGAGGTAATGGGCGGTGCGCCGGTCCGGCGGGCGGACATGGTCGCGCAGATGCGGCCCCGCGGCGGGCAGGACGAAGCCGGCCAGGTCATAGACCAGGGTCTCGGCCATCTCAGGCGCCTCCCGCCGGCAGGTGGCGGGCCATCAGCGCCACCAGTTCCGGGCTTTCGGCGGTGTCGGGCCGGTCGAACCGCCCGGTCTTCCAGCCGCGCGAGGTGCCGCGGCAATGCAGCAGGCGGAACGCCTCGGCGCGCGGGAACAGCCGCACCAGATCGCCGCCCACATGGTGCGGCGACCAGCCGAAGCGGCTGAGCAGGCCCGCGGGCACGGCGCACCATTTCTGCGCGGTCTTCCGCGGCGGCACGGCGCGCCAGACGTGACGCCGCTGCGGCGCGGGCAGCGGATCGTCCGGGGCGGGATAGACCCATTCGCCGTGGATCTTGACCATGCCGTGGCGGAACCGGGCGGCGGCATCGAAGACCGAGGCGCCGGTCTGCGACCAGACCAGTTCGTCGATGTCGATGCCAAGGACGGCGCGGGCGTCGCGGAGCGCATCGCGGCGCATCAGGTCCAGCATTGCGGTCTGGAAGAACAGCGGGTTGCGTTCGCCCTTCACCCGCCCGCCGGTGGGGCCATAGGGAAACGGCGCGTCATAGACCAGCGCGGCCTTCATCCCCGGTAGCCCGGCCAGATGCCGGGCGAGGTCGGCGGCGGCATAGGCGGTCGAGCCATTGTCGACGATCACCGCCGCCTCGGCGCCATGGGCGCTGCGGTGATAGGCGAACCAGTCGGCGATCCAGTCGAAGGGTTCGTCCTTCGACACGGTGGCAAGGCAGTTCAGCCCGGCGAAGGCTGCCGCCTCGGACGGGCGCGGGACGATCGCGGTCTCGGTCCCGCCGATCGACAGGCTCAGGCGGCTGCCGGCGGGCAGGGGCAGGATGATCTGCTCGGTCTTCTCGTGGCGCTGCCGGGTCAGGCGCCGCACCGGCTGGCCGTCGATCCGCAGCCCGGCGCGGAACAGCGGCCACAGGTTCAGGAACGGCGGCGCGGTCAGGATCACCCGTGCGCTGGCCGGCTCGCGCACCGCGTCGTAGATCAGCGTCCGGCGGTCATAGCGGTCGTGGTATTCGGCGTCGCGCGCCGCCTCGGGCCGGACGTGGTCGCGCAGCACCGGCGCGTCGGCGGGCAGGCGGCAGCCTGCAAGCGTGACAAGGCGGGGCGCGCTCATGGGCCGTCCCGGCGGTCGCGGTACCAGCCCAGCACGAAGACCCGGATCGCCGAGGCCAGCCCCGCATCCATGCCGCGGCCTTCGTCGATCTCGGCCGCCAGCGCGCTGACCGACTGGCCGCGGGCGGCGGCGATCTCGCGGAAGGCGGTCCAGAAGGCATCTTCCAGCGAGACGCTGGTCGGATGGCCGCGCAGGGTGAGCGACCGCTTGCGCGGCCGGGCGCCGGTCATGTCGGGGTCACTTTCCGCCGTCGCCCTGGCCGTCGGGATCGACCCGGTGGCCGTCCAGCAGCCGGCGGGCGCGGTCGCGGTCGGCGGCCTCGCGCAGCTTCTGGGCCTTGCTGCGGCCGAACTTCACCGCATTGGCATCGGCTTCGGCCGCCTTGCGGGCGCGCTCGCGCGCCTTGCGGGCCTTCGCAAGGCTGATCGGCCGGTCGGCGTCCGCGGTCACAGGTTGCGGGCCCCGAACGTGTCGCAGGCGTTGGGATCACCCGAGTTGAAGCCGTTGTAGAACCATCGCTGGCGCTGTTCGCTGCTGCCATGGGTGAAGCTGTCGGGCACCACGGTGCCGCGCTGCGCGCGCTGCAGCGCGTCGTCGCCGATCCGCGCCGCGGTATCCATCGCCGATTCCACGTCACCGGGCTCGAGCGTGCCGAAGCGGTCCTGCACCGCGCGGGCCCAGACCCCGGCGAAGCAGTCGGCCTGAAGCTCGACCCGGACCGAGAGGGCGTTCGATTCGACCTGCGAGGCGCGCGCCCGGGCGGCGTTCACCTTCTCGAGCGTGCCGAGCGAGTTCTGCACATGGTGGGCGACCTCGTGGGCGATCACATAGGCCTTGGCGAAATCCCCGCGCGAGCCGAGCTGCTGTTCCATCACCCGGAAGAAATCCGTGTCGAGGAAGATGCGCTGGTCGTTGGGGCAGTAGAACGGGCCCATGGCCGCCTGCGCGCCGCCGCAGCCCGAGGAGGTCACGCCGGAATACAGCACCAGCTTCGGGTCGCGATAGGGAATGCGGGAATCGGCGAAGGCCTGGCTCCAGACCTTCTCGTTGTCGGCCAACACCACGCCGACGAATTCCTCGGCGGTATCGTCGATGCTGTTCGGCCCTGAGGGCGCGCTGGCGGTGGGGATGCCGCCGCCGCCGTTCAGGAACGGGGTCACGTCGACGCCGAAGAACATGCCGATCAGCAGGACGGCCACAAGGCCAAGCCCGCCGATGCCTGCCCGCCCGCCCATGCCGCCCGCGCCCCGGGCGCCGCGGCGGTCCTCGATGTTCGAGCTGGTCTCCCGACCCTTCCAGCGCATGGCAGCCTCCCGCACCTCACCCCATCCTTGATGCCGCGCGGGGACACCCCCGTCAACGTTCGCGCTGTGTCCTGATCTCGGCCATTGCGGAGGTCAGCCGCGCCCGGCCCATGCCAGCGCGTCGTCCAGCCGGTCGTCGCCCCAGAACAGTTCGCCCGCGACGGTGAAGCTGGGGGCGCCGAAGATGCCGAGCGCGGCCGCCTCGTCGGTGGACCGGCGCAGCGCCGCCTTGACCGAGGGGTCTGCGCCGGCCTGCGCCAGCGTGGCCGGCAGGCCGGCGGCTGCGAGGCAACCGGCGATCACCGAGGGGTCGGCGATGTCGCGATCCTGGGCGAATTCCGCGGCAAAGACCGCGCGGCAGAAGGCCGGGCCTTCCGGGAAGGCCAGTGCCGCGGTGGCCACCCGGGCGGCCATGAGCCCGTTGCGCGGGAAGGCCGAGGGGCGGCGGAACGGCAGCCCGCGGGCGGCGCTGCGGCGTTCCATGTCGCGCCACATGTGGCGGCCCTTGGCGGGTTGCAGGTTGAACGGGGAATCGTCCCAGCCCTGCGCGGCGAAGATCGGGCCGAGCAGGAAGGGCCGCCAGATCAGGTCGACGCCGACGGAACGGGCGGCGGCCTCGACCCGCATCGCCGAGAGATAGGAATAGGTCGAGGCGAACTCGAACCAGAAGGTGACGGGCGCGGCCATCGGCGCGATGCGGCGGGGCCGGGACCCCGCCGCGCCGTCCTCAGTCCTCCGGGCCGATCATCAGCTCGGGGCGGACCACCGCGTCGAAGGTGGCCTCGTCCACGAAGCCGAGCGCGATCGCCTCTTCCTTCAGGGTGGTGCCGTTCTTGTGCGCGGTCTTGGCCACCTTGGTGGCGTTGTCGTAGCCGATGGTCGGCGCCAGCGCCGTCACCAGCATCAGGCTTTCCTTCATCAGCTTCTCGATCCGTGCCTCGTTCGCCTGGGTGCCGTTCAGCAGCCGCAGGGTGAAGCTGTCGGCGGCGTCGCCCAGAAGCTGGATCTCCTGCAGCAGGTTGTAGGCCATCATCGGGTTGTAGACGTTGAGCTCGAAATGCCCCTGCGAGCCGGCGAACTTGATCGCCGCGTCGTTGCCGACGATATGGGCGCAGACCTGGGTCAGCGCCTCGGCCTGGGTCGGGTTGACCTTGCCGGGCATGATCGACGAGCCGGGCTCGTTCTCGGGCAGGATCAGTTCGCCCAGACCCGAGCGGGGCCCCGAGCCCAGCAGCCGGATGTCGCTGGCGATCTTGTAGCAGCTGCCCGCCACGGTCGCGATCGCGCCGGACAGGAACACCATGGCGTCATGGGCGGCCAGCGCCTCGAACTTGTTCGGGGCGGTGACGAAGGGCAGGCCGGTGATCTTCGCCATGTTGGCGGCGACCATCTCGCCCCAGCCCTTCTTGGTGTTCAGCCCGGTGCCGACCGCGGTGCCGCCCTGCGCAAGCTCATAAATCCCCGGCATCGCCATCTGGATCCGCGCGATGCCCTGGCGGATCTGCTGGGCATAGCCCGAGAATTCCTGCCCCAGCGTCAGCGGCGTCGCGTCCTGGGTATGGGTCCGGCCGATCTTGATGATCGACTTGAATTCCTCGGACTTCGCCTCGAGCCCCTTCAGCAGGGTCTCGAGCCCCGGGATCAGCACGTCGCGCACGCTCATCGCCGCGGCGATGTGCATCGCGGTCGGGAAGGTGTCGTTCGACGACTGGCCCATGTTGACATGGTCGTTCGGGTGCACCGGTTTCTTCGAGCCGATGGTGCCGCCCAGCATCTCGATGGCGCGGTTCGAGATCACCTCGTTGGCGTTCATGTTCGACTGGGTGCCGGACCCGGTCTGCCACACCGCGAGCGGGAAATGGTCGTCGAGCAGGCCTTCGGTGACTTCCTTGGCCGCCGCGACGATCGCGTTGCCCAGCGTCGGGTCGAGGGTGCCGAGCGTCATGTTCGCCTCGGCGCAGGCCTGCTTGATGACGCCGAGAGCGCGGACGATGGCGATGGGCTGCTTTTCCCAGCCGATCGGGAAGTTCTCCAGCGATCGCTGGGTCTGGGCGCCCCAGTATTTGTCGGCATGGACCTCGATCGGGCCGAAACTGTCGGATTCGGTGCGGGTGGGGGTCATCGTCGGCTCCTCACGGCTTGATTTGCCGCGAGGTTTAGGCGCCGGGGCAGGCAAGGGCAATCGCCCGGTCGCCGCACCCTACTTGCGGAAGCTGTCCAGGCTGACGATCTGTGCGTCGGTCCGGCCGGCCTCGGGTTCCGGCTCCACGTCCTGGGCCATGGGCGCGTCCTCGTCGTCCTCGCTGTCCTGGGTCTCGAAGCGCAGGCCGAATTCGACCGAGGGATCGACGAAGGTGCGGATCGCGTCGAACGGAACATACAGCGGTTCCGGCCGGTTGCCGAAGTTCAGCGTCACGGTGAAGCCGTCCTCGCCCACCGTCAGGTTCTCGAACCAGTGCTGGATGACGATGGTCATCTCTTGGGGATAGCGGTCCTTGAGCCAGTCCGCCATCAGCACATGTGGGTGCAACGTGTTGAACGTGATAAAGAAATGATGTTCGCCCGGCAGACCCTCGTCAGCGACCTGCAGCAGCACCTGCTGGATCAGCGTGCGCATCGCGCGGTGCATGAGATTGCCATAGTCGATGTTGCGGGCCATGGGCGATCCTTCCTCTTTCCTCTGTCCTATCGGAAGCAACGCGGCGTTGAAAAGAGCCTAAGAGTGAAAACACCGGCGCTGCCGGCCCGGAAGCGTCAGGGCAGCGCGAGCGTCAGCGCGCCGGCGGCGGCGACCAGCGCCAGCACCCGGGGCAGCGGCCAGTGCAGCCTCAGAAGCGCCACCGCTGCCAGACCGCAGAGCGCCGCCGCGACCGGATCGAAGCTGGACGGGTCGGGAAGGATCGTGCCGACGGGACCCAGGGAAAGGCGGCCCACATCGGCAAAGAACACATGGGCGGCAAACCATAAGGAAAGGTTAAGGATCACGCCCACCACGGCGGCGGTGATCGCTTCCAGCGCCGAACCCAGCCGCGGCCAGCCCGCGATCCGGTCGATGTAGGGGGCGCCGGCGAAGATCCACAGGAAGCAGGGCACGAAGGTGACCCAGAGCGCCACGGCGCCTGCCGCCAGCGCAAGTCCCAGCCCGCCCTGCAGCAGACCGGCCAGCATCGCCACGAACTGGATGACCAGAATCAGCGGTCCCGGCGTGGTCTCGGCCAAGCCGAAGCCATCCATCATCTGGGCGGTGGTGATCCAGCCGTGCTCGGCCACCACCTCCTGCGCCATCGAGGCCAGCACCGCATAGGCGCCGCCGAAGGTGACCACCGCCAGTTTCGAGAAATAGACCGCAAGCTCGGTCAGGAAGGTCGCGCCGGACGCCCAGAGCAGCGCCACCGGCGCCAGCCACAGCGTGCCCCAGACCGCGAGCGTGCGCCACAGGTGGCCATCGGGAATGGCAGCCTGCGGCGGCGGCGGCGCCTTGGCCGCGGGTGCGGTGGCATAGCCCCACAGCCCCGCCGCCAGCACGATCAGCGGATAGGGCAGGTTCAGGAAGAAAATCCCGGCAAAGGCAAGGCCCGCGATCCACCAGCGGTCGCGGCTCTTCAGCGCCTTCCGGCTGAGCTTCAGCAGCGCCTCGATCACGATGATGACGACCGCGGCCTTGATGCCAAGGAACATTGCCGCCATCAGCGGCTGGTCGCCGAAGCGGGCATAGGCCAGTGTCAGGGCCGCGATCACCAGCGCGCCCGGCGCCACGAACAGGCCACCTGCGATCAGCCCGCCCGGCACGCCGCGCAGCCGCCAGCCGGCATAGGTCGCCAGTTGCATCGCCTCGGGTCCGGGCAGCAGCATGCAGAAGGACAGGGCGCGCAGGAACTGGGCCTCGTCCAGCCAGTCGCGGGTTTCCACCAGCTCGCGGTGCATCAGCGCGATCTGGGCTGCCGGCCCGCCGAAGGACAGCAGGCCGATCCGGCCAAACAGGCGGGTGAGGTCTCGGAGCGAGGGATCTGGTGCGGTCATGCGACCGACAGAGCATCCTGCCCGCGATCTCGCAAGCGCAGAAATGCCCGTTCCGGCCAGAACCCGGATGCGTGCGGGGAATGTCGGGAAAAGTGCAGGCTTCTGTTGCCAGGTGCCTGCGAACCCCGCCAGACGCGGCTAAGCGCCTGGGCTTCAGGTTTCGATTTGGTTACCGCTTACGCGGCAACGGCCATCGGAGCACGGTTGTCGTTGGCAACTGTACTTTTCGGACCGATAACGGTGGTACCTCACCGGGCAAAAGCTAACCCCTTTAGACGTCCGTCGATCCTGTTTCGGCCCCTCGACCCGCAACGCCGGGTTGTTGGTGGAGCCGCCGGGTACCGCCCCCGGGTCCAGTCCGCTTATTACGGGCGCGTTTATCGCCATAGTTCCGAAGAACAGACCCAACATAGGCGTCCGCGCCGGGCGGCGCAAGACGCCGAAGGGTCGGCTTTGTCCCATTGATCCCCCGGCGGGGAGGGCTACAAGGAAATGACTTAGAACGATTCCAAGGTTGCCGCGATGCTCCCCAGGTTTTCCTCCCGCCGCCGATTCACCGACCTGAGCGATCAGGAAATCCTCGCGCTGGCGATCTCGTCCGAGGAGGACGACAGTCGCATCTACCGCGGCTTCGCCAGCCGGCTCCGGGCCGAATACCCCGCCACGGCCGCGATCTTCGAAGGTATGGCGACCGAGGAGGAGGCCCATGCCCAGCGGCTGATCCAGATGCACAAGCGTCGCTTCGGCGACGAGATCCCGCTGATCCGGCGCGAGCATGTGGCGGATTTCTACAACCGCAAGCCGGTCTGGCTGGTCGAGACCCTGGCGCTGGACGACATGCGCGCCCAGACCGCCGAGATGGAACAGCAGGCCGAACGCTTCTATCGCGCCGCGGCTCAGCGCACGACCGATGCCGACACCCGGGCCCTGCTGAACCAGCTTGCCGCCGCCGAAAGCGCCCACGAGCACACTGCGGAACAGCTCGCCGACACCCACCTGACCGAATCCGCCCGCGACGTCGAGGCCGAGACCGCCCATCGCCAGTTCGTGCTGACCTGGGTGCAGCCGGGGCTGGCCGGGCTGATGGACGGCTCGGTCTCGACGCTGGCGCCGATCTTCGCCGCCGCCTTCGCCACCCAGGACACCATGCAGACCTTCCAGGTCGGTCTGGCCGCCTCGATCGGGGCGGGGATCTCGATGGGCTTTACCGAGGCCGCCTCGGACGACGGCAAGCTGTCGGGGCGGGGGGCGGCGTGGAAGCGGGGCGTGGCGTCGGGGGTGATGACGGCGCTGGGCGGGCTGGGCCATGCGCTGCCCTATCTGATCCCGCATTTCTGGACCGCGACGGTGATCGCCGGCCTGGTGGTGTTCGTCGAGCTCTGGACCATCGCGTGGATCCAGAACCGCTACATGGAGACGCCGTTCCTGCGCGCCGCCTTCCAGGTGGTTCTGGGCGGGTCGCTGGTGCTGGCGGCCGGGGTGCTGATCGGGGCGAGCTGAGGACGCAAGGTCGCAGCCGGGCGGCGCCGGAAGCCGGCGCCCGGCGCGTTCAAGGTCCGTATTCCGGTCCTGAAGGGTCTCTCCATGTCGTTCCGCCGCATCCTGTTCTGGTTCCACCTCGTGATCGGGGTGGGAGCCGGTCTTGTCATCTTTCTACTGGCGCTGACCGGCGCGCTCCTGTCCTTCGAGACGCAGATCATCGCCGCTGTCGACCGCGCCGGCCTGCCGGCTGTCAGCGCCGGCGCCCCTCTCGGGGCCAGCGCGCTGGCCGGCGCCGCGCTTGACGCGACCGCCGGCAAGGCGACGGCGCTGGTGATTCCCGCCGATCCCGCCGCACCCGTCGCCGCCAGCCTCGGGCGCGGGGCGCAGGTCTTTCTGGACCCGGTCAGCGGCGCCGTGCTGGGACCGGGCAACGCAGGCGTCGGCAGTTTCTTCGGCACGGTCGAGGATCTGCACCGCTGGCTCGCCCTTGGCGACGCCGGGCGCGAGACCGGGCGCGCGATCACCGGCGCGGCCAATGTGGTCTTCCTGTTCCTGCTGCTGTCGGGGCTGTGGCTCTGGCTGCCGCCACGGCTGGGCTGGCCGATGCTGCGCCAGCGCCTGCTGTTTCGCCGCGGCCTGCCGAGTGCCAAGGCGCGGGACTGGAACTGGCACCATGTCTTCGGCATCTGGGCCTGGCTGCCGTTGCTGCTGATCGTCGCCTCGGGCGTGGTGCTGTCCTATCCGGCGGCGCGGAGCGCGGTCTTTGCCGCCTTCGGCGAGACCGCCGGGCGTGGCGGCCCGCCGAGTGCGGCGGCGCCCTCCGGCGCTCTGGCGCCCGATCCGCGGCTGGACGGGATCCTGGCGGCGGCGATGGCAGCCGATCCGGACTGGACCCGGCTGACCCTGCCGATCCCCGCCGCCGGGGCCGGCAGCGTCACCGTCACGCTCGATACCGGCACCGGGCGCAACCCCCGCGCCCAGACCCGCCTGACCTATGACCTCGACGGCGCGGCCCTGACCCGCACCACCGCTTTCGCCGATGCCGCGCCGGGGCAAAAGACCTTCCTGTTCCTGCGCTTCGGCCATACCGGCGAGATCTTCGGGCTGGCCGGGCAGGCGGTGGCGGGGCTCGCCTCGCTCGCCGCGGCGGTGATGGTCTGGACCGGCCTCGCGCTGGCCTGGCGGCGGCTGGTGCAGCCGCTGCTGCGCCGGCGCCGGGCCCGCGCGGGCTGACGGCCCGCGCAAGGCGGACGACGCGGGCGGATAGGCCGCGCTTCGACGGTCCGGGGCGGACTGGTCGGCGCCCGAACCGGCGTTATCCTGACCGCAACGGAGCCGCGACAGGGAGAGAACGGATGTTCAGGGCGCTGGTGGTCGAGAAGGACGCGGACGGGCAGACCTCGGCCGGGGTGCAGGACCTGTCCGAGGACAGCCTGCCCCCGGGCGACGTCACCGTCGCGGTCGAATATTCCACCGTGAACTACAAGGACGGGCTCTGCCTCGGGTCGGGCGGCGGGCTGGTGAAGGCCTGGCCGCATGTGCCGGGGGTGGACTTCGCCGGCACGGTGGAAAGCTCCGAAGACCCGCGCTTCGTGCCCGGCGAGCGGGTGGTGCTGAACGGCTGGCGGGTGGGCGAGATCCGCTGGGGCGGCTATGCCGAGATGGCGCGGGTCAGCGGCGACTGGCTGGTGAAGCTGCCCGAGGCGATCACCACGCGGCAGGCCATGGCGATCGGCACCGCCGGCTATACCGCGATGCTGGCGGTGATCGCGCTGGAGGATCACGGGCTGACGCCCGGCGCCGGGCCGGTGCTGGTGACCGGGGCGGCGGGGGGCGTCGGCTCGGTCGCGACCGCGATCCTGGCCCATCTGGGCCACGAGGTTGCCGCGGTGACCGGCCGACCTGAAACCGAGGCCTATCTCCGCGACCTCGGCGCGGCGCGGATCGTGCCGCGGGCCGATCTGGCCGAGACGGTGAAGCGGCCGCTGGAATCGGAAACCTGGGCCGGTTGCATCGACGCGGTGGGCGGGGCGATGCTGGCCCGGGTGCTGGGGCAGATGAAGTATGGCGCTTCAGTCGCCGCGGTGGGGCTGGCCGGGGGGGCGGCGCTGCCGACCACGGTGATTCCCTTCATCATCCGGGGCGTGAACCTGCTGGGCATCGACAGCGTGATGCGCCCCCATGCCGACCGGGTCCGCGCCTGGGACCGGCTGGTGGACGACCTGCCGATGGACCGGCTCGAGGCGATGATCGAACCGGCGACCCTGGCCGACCTGCCGCGGCTGGGCGAGGCGATCCTGAAGGGGCAGGTCCGGGGGCGCGTCGTCGTCGATGTGCGCGCCTGAGCGATCCGGTCGCGCGCCCGCGGCGTAGGATCCCTGTAGCGGGGCCAAAGGGAACGGGATGACGGACAGGCGACCGGTGATCTGGTGGGCGCGCCGCGACCTCCGCCTTGACGACAACCCCGCTCTGACGGCGGCGGTGGAGTCGGGGGCGCCGGTGATCCCGGTGTTCCTTCTGGACGAGGTGGTGGAAGGCCATGGCGCGCTGCCGAAATGGCGGCTGCTGCTGGCGGCCGGGCGGCTGGACGTGAGCCTTGTGGCCCGCGGCAGCCGGCTGGTGCTGCGTCGGGGCCGGGCGCTGGACGTGCTGCGCGCGCTGGTTGCCGAGACCGGGGCAGGCCGCGTGGTCTGGTCGCGGCTGGTCGACCCCGAGAGCCGCGCCCGGGACGAGGCGGTGAAGGCCGGGCTCCGCGCCGACGGGGTCGCGGCGGAAAGCTTTCCGGGCCATCTGCTGTTCGAGCCCTGGACGGTGACCACGAAGGCGGGCGATCCCTACCGGGTCTATTCGCCCTACTGGCGCGCGGTCGCCGGGCGCGAGGTCGCCCCGCCGCTGCCAGCCCCCGGCCGGCTCGCGGTGCCCGAAGCCTGGCCCGAGGGCGACCGGCTGACCGACTGGCAGCCAGGGGCGGGGATGCAACGGGGCGCCGCGGTCGTGGCGCCGCACCTGAGCGTGGGCGAGGACGCCGCCCGCGACCGGCTGGGCAGCTTCATCGCCCGGCGCATCGACGCCTACGGGCGCGACCGGGACTATCCCGCGCTTGGCGGCACCTCGGGCCTCAGCGAGCATCTGGCGGTGGGCGAGATCTCGCCCCAGACCTGCTGGCATGCCGCGCTCGAGGCCGACCGGAAGGGCGCCAAGGGGGCGGCCAAGTTCCTGCAGGAGCTGGCTTGGCGCGAGTTCGCCTATCATCTGGCCTATCACACCCCGCACATCACCACCCGCAACTGGCGCGCGGATTGGGATGCCTTCCCCTGGAACGAGGACGCCACCCGGCCCGAGGTCGTGGCCTGGCAGCGCGGGCGCACCGGCGTGCCCTTCGTCGATGCCGCCATGCGCGAGATGTACGTGACCGGCGCCATGCACAACCGGGCCCGGATGATCGTCGCCTCGTATCTGTGCAAGCACCTGATGACCGACTGGCGGGTCGGGCAGGCCTGGTTCGCCGACACGCTGCGCGACTGGGATCCGGCGGCGAATGCCATGGGCTGGCAATGGGTGGCCGGCAGCGGCCCCGACGCGGCGCCCTATTTCCGCATCTTCAATCCCGATACCCAGGCCAGCCGCTTCGACCCGGACGGACGCTATGTGGACAGCTGGATCGCCGAGGGCAGAGCCCGCCCCGCCGCCACCGCGCTGAGCTATTTCGAGGCCGTGCCCCGGTCCTGGAACCTGACGCCCCGGGATCCCTATCCGGCCCCGGTGGTGGCGCTGGATGCGGGCCGGAAGCGCGCGCTGGAAGCCTATGCGGCGCGGGCGGGCTGAGCCCGCGGCGATGCGGCAACTGGACGGGCCGGGCCAAGGCGCGGCACTCCCGAAACGTCCGGTGCAGGAGAGTGACAGCGTGCAGGTACTTATGGTTGGACCCTTCGCGGATGCCGGGCTGGCGGAAGCGATCCTAGGACCGGGCGCCGGGGCGGAACCGGTCACCACCGGCAACGGCGAAGCGCTTCTGGTCCGGGTGCCCGATGCCGCGGCGGCCGAGCGGCTGGCCTTCCACGCCGCGGTCCACGGCGCGACGGCGGCGGCGGCGGAGCACGACGGCAGGACGGTCGAACGGATCGCGCCCTCGGCCACGCCGCTGGCCGGCAAGCGCTTCGACGGGGATGCCCCGCCTTCGGCCACGATCGGGCGCTGGCGCGCGATCTGGCGCGAGGCGGCGGGCGAGATCCTCGACTGTCTCGGCCGGCAGGCCCCGGCCGAGGTGCAGGCCCGTCTGATGATGATCTGGGCGCGGGCCGAATCCCGGCTCAGGGCGCGCGCCGCGCCGCGACGGGCGCCCTCGGGGCTCGACATGCGCAACCTGCGGCTGGACAGCGTCGAGCGGCCCTATGCCCGGTTCTTCCTGGTCGAGGACTATGTCTATTCCCATGACCGCTTCGACGGCGGCGACAGCGGGCCGCTGACCCGGGCCGCCTTCATCATGGCCGACGCGGTCACCGTGCTGCCCTGGGACCCGGTGCGCGACCGGGTGCTGGTGATCGAACAGGTCCGCGTCTCGCCCATGGCCCGGCACGACCCGGTGCCCTGGGTGCTGGAGCCGATCGCCGGCCGGATCGACCCGGGCGACACGCCCGAGACCACCGCCCACAAGGAAGCGATGGAGGAGGCCGGCCTGCCGCTGTCGGCCCTGCACCCGATCGCCGAATACTATCCCTCGACCGGGGCGTTCTCGGAATACATCTACTCCTTCGTCGGCATCGCCGACCTGCCCGACGGGGCGGGCCAGCTGGGCGGGCTGGAATCCGAAGGCGAGGACATCCGGGGCCATGTCATGGCGCGCGGCGAACTGATGGCGCGGATCGCGGCAGGCGACATTCCGGTCGGGCCGCTGATCCTGTCGGCGTATTGGCTCGATGCCAATGCCGCACGGCTGCGCGGGTCCGGTTGAATCCCCCCGACGCAGGCATATAGACAGGACAGCGTACAAGCGGATCCGGAGGACGACATGGCGGCATATGGCGATCTGGCCTCGACAATCGGGCATACGCCGCTGATCCGGCTGAACAAGGTCAGCGACGCGACCGGCTGCGAGATCCTCGGCAAGGCCGAATTCCTCAACCCCGGCCAGTCGGTGAAGGATCGTGCCGCACTTTACATCATCCGCGACGCGGTGGCGCGGGGCCAGCTGAAGCCCGGCGGCACCATCGTCGAGGGGACCGCGGGCAATACCGGCATCGGTCTGGCGCTGGTCGGCTGCGCCATGGGCTTCCGCACCGTGATCGTGATTCCCGAGACCCAGAGCCAGGAGAAGAAGGACATGATCCGCCTGGCCGGGGCCGAGCTGGTGCAGGTGCCGGCGACGCCCTACCGGAACCCGAACAACTATGTGAAATACTCCGGCCGTCTGGCCGCGAAGCTGGCCGAGACCGAGCCGAACGGCGCGATCTGGGCAAACCAGTTCGACAACATCGCCAACCGGCAGGCCCATGTGGAAACCACCGGGCCCGAGATCTGGGCGGATACCGGCGGCCGGGTGGACGGCTTCATCTGTTCGGTCGGATCGGGCGGCACGCTGGCTGGCGTCGCCATGGCGCTGCAGCCCAAGGGCGTGAAGATCGGCCTCGCCGATCCGGAAGGCGCCGCGCTCTACAGCTATTACACCACAGGCGAGCTGAAGGCCGAGGGCAGCTCGATCACCGAAGGCATCGGGCAGGGGCGGATCACCGCGAACCTCGAAGGCTTCACCCCGGACATGGCGTACCAGATCCCCGACACCGAGGCGCTGCCCTACGTCTTCGACCTGCTGCAGGAGGAGGGGCTCTGCCTGGGCGGGTCTTCCGGGATCAACGTCGCCGGCGCGGTGCGGATGGCGCAGGAGATGGGACCGGGGCACACCATCGTCACGATCCTGTGCGACTACGGCACCCGCTACCAGTCCAAGCTCTTCAACCCCGCCTTCCTGAGGGAGAAGGGCCTGCCGGTGCCGGAATGGCTCGACCTGCCCGACCGGACCCTGCCCAGCGTGTTCGAGGATTGATGTGACATCTTTTGTGCGCCGGATCTTTGCGGCTCTCCTGCTGCTTCTCGCCCTTGCCGCGGCCCCGGTGGCGACCTTCGCCCAGAACATCGACGACACCACCTACAACGAGTGGACGGCGATGGTGGAACGGGTCGACCGGGTGCTCGATGCCGGCCGGGCGAACGAGGAGACGCTGAACCGCCTGCGCTCGGAAGTGTCGAAGTTCCGTGACCAGTTCCTGGCCGCCGAGAACGCCAATGGCGACAAGGTGCAGCGGGCGCAGCGCCAGCTTGACACTCTGGGCCCGGCGCCGGCCGAGGGCCAGACCGAACCCGAGGAGGTCGCCACCCGGCGCGCCGCGCTGAACCAGGAGGTCGCCAGCCTGAAGGCGCCGGCCGTGCGCGCCACGGAAGCCTTCGTTCAGGCCGACGCGCTGGTCTCGGAAATCGACAAGACGCTCAGGGCGCGACAGGCCAGCAAGGTCCTGCAACGCTATCCGGTGCCGTTCAATCCGCTGAACTGGACCGCGCCTGTCACCGAACTCAGGGATGCGTTCATGCGTGTCCCCAACGAGGCGATGGCGAACCTCAGAAGCGCGGAACACCGCTCGGACGTGATCGTCCAGTTGCCCTCGGCGGGCTTCCTGCTGCTGGCCGGCGGATTGCTGGTATTCCGCACCCGGGCCTGGACCGACCGGGTCGCGCGCCGGGTGCTTGCGATCAAGCGGCCGTCGCTGCGCCGGGGCCTGACCGTGCTGATCACCTTCAGCCAGCTCGCGGTGCCGCTGGCCGGCCTCATGCTGATGTTGGCGTCCTTCAAGATCTCGGGCCTTCTGGGCGATACAGGGGACAGCAGTCTGGCCGCGCTGGCCGCCATCGGAGCCAGCGCAATCTGTTCGACCTGGCTGGTGCGCGAGGTTTTCCCGCGCAAGCGGCCCGAAGCGACTCCGCTGCGCATCCTGCCCGAGCATGTCGCCGAGGGGCGGCACCTGTCCTACATCCTTGCCGCGATCTTCGCGGTCCATGTCGGTTTCGAATCCCTGGCCGAGCTGGAAAGCTTCTCGCCCCAGACCACCGCCTATTCCAGTTATGCCGTCGGGGTGTTCGCGGCCATCGTGCTCTACCGGATCGCGCAGCTTTTCCGGGTGTCGCAGCGGACCGGGGGCGAGATCGAGGACGAGTCCGCCTTCTCGGCGAACGTGATCGCGTTCGTGGCGGGCTTTGCCCAGGTCATCTGCGTCATTGCTCTGGTCGTCGGCGTCCTCGGCTATGTCGCGCTGTCGAAGCAGCTGATCTATCCCTCGGTCAGCACCTTCTTCTTCTTCGCGCTGCTGGCCCTGATCCAGCGCGGCGTGAGCGAGTTCCATTCCATCGTGACCACCGGCGACACTATGAAGCCGGGGCACCAGGGCCTGTTCCCGACCCTGTTCGGCGCCGGGATGATGCTGGCGTCGCTGCCGGTTCTGGCGCTGATCTGGGGCACCAGCCCCAACGCGCTGAGCGAGATCTGGTCGCGCACCCGGGAGGGTTTCCAGTTCGGCGACATGCGAATCTCGCCGAACGTGTTCTTCACCTTCCTCATCGTGTTCCTGCTCGGCTACGGCATCACCCGCCTGGTCCAGGGCGCGCTCAGGACGACGATCCTGCCCAAGACCGGCATCGACGCCGGCACCCGCACCGCGATGGTCTCGGGCACCGGTTATGTCGGGATCTTCCTTGCCGGGCTCGCGGCGATCACCATGGCGGGGATCGACCTGTCCTCGCTGGCGATCTTCGCCAGCGCGCTCGCGGTCGGCATCGGCTTCGGCCTGCAGACCATCGTGCAGAACTTCGTCTCGGGCATCATCCTGCTGGTGGAACGCCCGATCACCGAAGGCGACTGGATCGAGGTCGGCAACCAGCAGGGCTATGTGCGCAAGATCTCGGTCCGCTCGACCATCGTCGAGACCTTCGACCGCACCCATGTGATCGTGCCGAACGCCGACCTGGTCTCGGGCGTGGTGACCAACTGGACCCATGGCAATTCGATCGGCCGGGTGATCGTGCCGGTGGGCGTCGCCTATGGCACCGATACCCGCAAGGTCGAGAAGGTGCTGCTGGAGATCGCGAAGGCGCACCCGCTGGTGGTCATCACCCCGCCGCCGGTGGCCATCTTCATGGGCTTCGGGCCGAACTCGATGGATTTCGAGATCCGCGCGATCCTCAGGGACGTGAACTATGTCCTCAGCGTCAAGTCGGACATGAACCATGAGATCGCCCGCCGCTTCGCCGAGGAGGACATCCAGATCCCGTTTCCGCAGCAGGATCTCTGGCTGAGGAACCCCGAGGATCTGCGGCACGCGGCGCCCTCGGCCCGGGTCGAACCGCTGGACTACAGCCAGCCGCGCACCGCCGATATCGACCGCTGAGGCCGCAGCCCGGACAGGGGCCGCTTGGGCCGCCCGCGGGCCTGCGCGCCCGTCGGGCCGGGTCGCCGCGCGGCAGGGTCCGGCTCGATTCCGGCCCGTTTCCCGATCCGGATTCCGGCGTGTTTCCGGCCCCCTGCGACGCCCGGTCCGCGACCGCGGGAACCACGGCTTTTCCCCTTGCCCTTCGCCGCGTCCCGCCGCTAGAAGGGCCGCCAGCGGAGAGGTGGCCGAGCGGTCGAAGGCGCACGCCTGGAAAGTGTGTAGGCGGGGAACCGTCTCCAGGGTTCGAATCCCTGTCTCTCCGCCAGCATCCCTCCAGACCAGAACCCGGCCCCCGATGCGGCGCCACGGCCTCGGGCCCGCAGCGGACCCGCAGCGCCGCGCCGACCGGTCGGCTGCCATCCATCCCCCTGCGGCCACGCGATCGTTGTCAGGGACACGCCTGTCTGCGCACCCTGCCTGCATGCGAAGGGCCAGCCCGGGGAGGCGCGCGTGAAAAGCGACACCGACTACTTGCGCATCGCCATCAGGATCGCGGCCGAAAGCCGGGCCGGCGGCAACCATCCCTTCGGCGCCTTGCTGGTGGGGCCGGATGGCGGGATCCTGCTGTCATCGGGTAATACCTGGACCCGGGATCGCGGCGTCGGCCATGCCGAAAGCAACGTCGCCCGCGCCGCCGCCCGGGCCTATCCCCCGGAATTCCTCGCCGGCTGCACGCTGGTGACCTCGGTCGAGCCCTGCTGCATGTGCGCCGGGGCCTGCTACTGGGCCGGGATCGGCACCGTTGTCTACGGGCTGAGCGAGGCGCGGCTGGCCGAACTGACCGGGGACAATCCCGAGAACCTGACGCTGGACCTGAGCTGCCATCAGATCTTCGCCGCCGGCCGGCGCCCGGTGGCGGTGCGCGGCCCGTTCCCCGAGCTTGAGGAGGCCATCATCAGCGACCACCGGGGCTTCTGGTGATGGCGGCCCGGCCGGGGAACACCGGGCGCACCGGGCGTTATCCGCCCAGCTTCCGGGCGATGTAATAGCCGTAGCTGACGAAATCCCGGTGGCTTTCGTAGAGCGCGATCTCGCCCCGTTCGGCGGCGACCAGCGCCTCGGCCGCCGCGTCATGGCCATGGGCTGCCAGGAAACCGGCAAAGCGCTGCTCCATCGGCCGGTAATAGTTGTCGAGCCAGCACCGCTCCGGCAGCGCGAAATAGCCGATCGGCGCGAAGCCCCGACGCTCCAGCACCGCGAACTTGGCGGCAGCGGTATCGACCTCGGGATACTCCCGCTCCCAGTGCTGCTGCAACGCCGCCGGGCGCGTCGCCGACAGCCAGGTCAGTTCCGAGACCGCCAGAATCCCGCCCGGCTTCAGGAACTTCGCCCAGGCCACGACGCCGGCCGCGAAGCCCATCGCATAGATCGCCCCTTCGGACCAGATCGCATCGAAACTGGCGTCCGCGAAGGGCAGGGCGTCCATCGAGGCGGCCAGCGTCCCGATCCGGTCGGCCAGCCCGGCCTGCGCCGCCTCGGCCTCCAGCCGCGCGAGGAACGCGGGCAGCAGGTCGACCGCGGTGATCCGGGCCGCCAGTTCCCCCGCCAGCACCAGCGTCGCGGCGCCGGTGCCGCAGCCGATATCGGCGATCTTCAGCGGTCCCGCGCCGCGCAACCCCGACAGGGTGATGGCAAGACGCGTCTCGACCTCGCCGCCGGGGCCCTGACGGGCGGCATCCCGGTGCAGGTCCACCAGAAGCTGCAAGTCGTCCATGGTCGCGCTCCCGCCGGCCCCGATACCGGTGTTCTAGCGGCCGGCGAAGGGCGTGTCTTGCCGCCGATCGCCGGCCGCGCCTTGCCCCCGGGTCAGGCCACGGCGGCGGGGATCTGCGCCAGATCGGTCCAGACCGGAATGCCGCGGTCCCGGGCGATCCGCACGTCATTGTCGGCGCCGGCGGAATCGCCGGGCAGGCGCAGCACCCCGTCGCATTTCGCCAGCAGCCGGTGCGCGGTCGGGTGCATCACCCGGTCATAGGAAGCGCTGCCCGGCGCCCCGCCGCCGGCGCCGCGCAGGATCGGCAGCGCCGCCCATTCGCCGATCATCGGCACATGGCCCTTCTCGAAGATCGGCAGCGCGGCGGCTTCCAGCCGGGCAAGGTTGGCGGCCATCCGGTCGGGGTCGTCGCCGGTGCCGGAACGATAGGGGCCGGCGATCAGGATCATCATCGGGTTGGTCATCTCGGGTTTCCTCATGCAGGATCGGGGAACATCACGGGTCAAATCGGCCTTGTTCCGGGCTGATTCGTGCAGTATCGTGCATCACCACGAACAAACACGCAAGGACCCCCATGCTCACCACCTCGCGCCGGGCGCTGCTGCTGGAACGGCTGGACCGCGACGGGCAGCTTGTGGTCACGCCCCTGGCGGCCGAGCTGGGCCTGTCCGAGGACACCCTCCGCCGCGACCTGCGCGAGCTGGCGGCCGAGGGGAAGCTGCTGCGCGTCCATGGCGGCGCGCTGCCGGCCTCGCCCACCCATCGCCCGCTCGAGGCCCGCCGCGCCATGGAGCCCGAGGCCAAGGTCCGCCTGGCCGCCGCCGCCGCCGGGCTGATCGGCGAAGGCCAGATCGTGGTGATCGACGGCGGCACCACCCATGCCGGGATCGCCGCCGCCCTCCCGCGCGCGCGCTGCTGCACCATCGTCACCCACAGCCCGGCGATCGCGCTGTCCTTCGAACACCACCCGCAGGTCGAGATCGTGCTGATCGGCGGGCGCATCTTCCGCCATTCCATGGTCGCCTGCGGCCCGGGAGCGGTCGAGGGCTTCGCCCGGCTGCGCGCCGACCTCTGCCTGCTGGGCGTCACCGGGGTGCATCCCGAGGTCGGCCTGACCACCGGCGACGCCGAGGAGGCCGCGCTGAAGCGGCAGATGCTGGATTGCGCCGCCGAAACCGTGGTGCTGGCGACCCCCGACAAGCTGGGCCGGGCCAGCCCCTGGGGCATTGCGCCCCTGGGCCGGCTGGCGGCGCTGGCCAGCATCGGCGACCGGCCGGGCTGGCTGGACCCCGCGATCGGCCACATTGCCGGCTGAACGGGCAGGGGCGCATCACGGCGCTTGACTTCCGGCACCCGATGTCGCAGACGGGCGCCAGTCGCTGCGCTGCCGCGTGAGCAAGCCGCGCCCGCAAGTCCCTAGCCTCCGGCAGATGGACGCCCGGGCGTACCGGCGACACGACATTCCACGGTTCCCCATCACGCAGGGTTCTCGACTCAAGGCCGGACCGCCCGGGACAAGCCCGCTGGTCTTGAGGTCTTGACGTACCCTCGTCTGCCGCGCGCGTCGCGGCCCCCAAACCCTGCCGCGCGGGGTCGACCCGTCTGCGCGGCCTGAAAGGACTAGACTTGTTCGATTTCGACATGCTCGGCCTCGCGCCGGCTCTTACCGACGCGCTCAAACGTGCCGGCTACACTGCACCCACCCCGATCCAGAACCAGGCGATCCCGCTGGCGCTGGAAGGCCACGACATCCTGGGCCTGGCCCAGACCGGCACCGGCAAGACGCTGGCCTTCGGCCTGCCGTTGGTCCAGCACCTGCTGGCCGAGCCCGGCAAGCCGGCGCCCAAGACGGCGAAGGCGCTGATCCTCGCGCCCACGCGCGAGTTGGTGAACCAGATCGCCGACCACCTGCGCGCCCTGACCGACGGCACCAAGATCCGGGTCGCCACCGTGGTCGGCGGCCAATCGATCAGCAAGCAGATCCTGCTGCTGTCCCGTGGCGTCGACATCCTTGTCGCCACGCCCGGCCGGCTGATGGACCTGATGGACCGCCGCGCGGTCGACCTGAGCACCGCGCGCCATCTGGTGCTGGACGAGGCCGACCAGATGCTCGACCTGGGCTTCATCCACGCCCTGCGCAAGATCGCCCCGGCGCTGGGAAAACCGCGCCAGACCATGTTGTTCTCGGCCACCATGCCGAAGCAGATGGAGGAACTCAGCCAGGCCTACCTGACCAATCCCCGCCGGGTGCAGGTCTCGCCCCCGGGCAAGGCCGCCGACAAGGTCACCCAGTCGGTGCATTTCGTCGACAAGGCGTTCAAGCCTGCGAAGCTGCGCGAGATCCTGTCGCGGGACCGCTCGGCCCTGACGCTGGTCTTCTCGCGCACCAAGCACGGCGCCGAGAAGCTGATGAACGGCCTTGTCGCCGACGGCTTCAACGCCGCCTCGATCCACGGCAACAAGAGCCAGGGTCAGCGCGACCGCGCCATCAAGGCGTTCCGCGACGGCACGATCACCGTGCTGGTGGCAACCGACGTGGCGGCGCGGGGCATCGACATCCCGGGCGTGGCCTATGTGGTGAACTACGACCTGCCGGAAGTGCCCGAGAACTATGTCCACCGCATCGGCCGCACCGCGCGCGCCGGGCGTGAGGGCGAGGCGATCGCCTTCTGCGCCCCGGACGAGGCGGACCTCCTGCGCCAGATCCAGAAGCTGATGGCGATCGAGATCCCGGTCGCCAGCGGCGACAGCCCGCTGGGCGAGGCTGGCGACCAGTCGCGGCGTCCGACCCGCGGCCCGCGTCGCCGCGGCCCGTCCCCGGCCGGCCACGGCCATGGCGGCGGACACCATGGCGATGGTCATCGCGCCGGCGGTCACGGCGATGGCCATCGTGCCGGCGGGCACGGCGATGGCCATCGTGCCGGCGGCCACCACGGCGACGGTCAGCGTGGCGACGGGCACCGGAAGGAAGCCCACCGCGGCGCCGGAGCTCCCGGTGGCGGCCACAAGCCGGCCGCCCCCCATGGCAAGAAGCCGACCCCCGGCAAACGCCGCCGCCCGGGCAACCGCGCCGCCTGATCTTCGCCGCAGCGCCCCCGGGATTCCGGTCCCGGGGGCCTCGGCCGCTGTTCCCCGGTTCGGGACCGGCCGGCGCGCTGCCCTGACTGGGCTGCACCTGGCATCAGGCTGCGACCGTCGGCCCGGTTCGCGGCTGGCATGACCGGTGTCCGACCGGGCGCGGGCGCATGGTCCGGCATTCCGAATCGCAGCGGCAGAACGTCCGTTACATTTCGCTGCGTCGCAAATAATGTATTCCGTTGACAATGCCGCGCCCGAGGCCCGAGCATTGATCTGCCGCCCAGAGCGGCAAAATGAAAAAACGGGAGGAAATCATGCGCAAGAGTCTGATGACCGCGACCGCGGTCTCTGCCTTGCTGGCCCATGCTCCGGCGGCCCTTGCCGACATGGCGGCGGCCGAGAAATGGGTCGACAACGAATTCCAGCCCTCCGTCCTGACCCGGGACCAGCAACTCGCCGAGATGCAGTGGTTCATGGATGCCGCCAAGCCGCTGGCGGGGATGGAGATCAATGTCCTGTCCGAGGACATCCCGACCCATCGCTACGAGTCGGGAACGCTCACCAAGGCCTTCGAGGAGATCACCGGGATCAAGGTGAACCACCAGATCCTCGGCGAAGGCGAGGTGGTGCAGGCGGTCCAGACCCAGATGCAGACAAACCGCAACCTCTATGACGGCTACGTCAACGACAGCGACCTGATCGGCACCCACAGCCGGCTTCAGCGCACCTACAACCTGACCGAGATGATGGCCGGCGACTGGGCCGACGTGACCTCGCCGACGCTGGACCTGCCCGACTTCATGGGCATCAGCTTCACCACCGGTCCGGACGGCAACCTCTACCAGCTTCCCGACCAGCAGTTCGCCAACCTCTACTGGTTCCGCAAGGACTGGTTCGACAACCCCGACTATCAGGCCCGCTTCAAGGAGAAGTACGGCTATGATCTGGGCGTGCCGGTCAACTGGTCGGCCTACGAGGACATCGCCGCCTTCTTCACCAACGACGTGAAGGAGATCGACGGCGTCACGGTCTATGGCCACATGGACTATGGCAAGCGCGCCCCCGACCTGGGCTGGCGGATGACCGATGCCTGGCTGTCGATGGCGGGCGTCGGCTCGCAGGGCGAACCGAACGGCATCCCGATCGACGAATGGGGCATCCGGATGGAAGCCGGCACCTGCAACCCGCAGGGGTCGATGACCAGCCGCGGCGGCGAGGCCAACGGCCCGGCGGCGATCTATGCGATCGCCAAGTGGGACGAATGGCTGCGCAACTATGCCCCGCCGGGCGCGGCGAGCTATGACTTCTACCAGTCGCTGCCGGCGCTCAGCCAGGGCAACGTGGCCCAGCAGATCTTCTGGTACACCGCCTTCCTCGCCGACATGGTCAAGCCGAAGGCGGACGGCAACAACACCGTGGACGAGGAAGGCATGCCGCTGTGGCGCGCCGCGCCCTCGCCGCACGGGCCCTACTGGGAAGACGGCCAGAAGGTCGGCTACCAGGACGTGGGGTCGTGGACGATCCTGAAATCCACGCCGATGGACAACGCCAAGGCGGCCTGGCTCTATGCCCAGTTCGTCACCTCGAAGACCGTCGACACCAAGAAAAGCCATGTCGGCCTGACCTTTGCCCGGGATTCCACCGTGCAGGGCGCAAGCTTCACCGAACGCGCGCCGAAGATGGGCGGCATCGTCGAGTTCTACCGCTCGCCCGACCGGGTGCGCTGGTCGCCGACCGGCATCAACGTGCCGGACTATCCCAAGCTCGCGCAGATCTGGTGGCAGCAGATCGGCAACGTGAACTCGGGTGCCGCCACCCCGCAGCAGGCGATGGACGCGCTGGCTGCCGAGATGGACGACACCATGGCCCGGATGCAGGCGGCCGACGAGGCCTCGGGCGTCTATGGCGGCTGCGGCCCGCGCCTGAACCCGCAGGTCGATCCGGCCGAATGGCTGGGCAAGCCGGGCGGGCCGAAGGCCAAGCTCGAGAACGAGAAGCCGCAGGGCGAGACCGTCAACTATGACGAGCTGGTCAAGCGCTGGCAGCAGGGCTGATCCCGTTCTGACATCCGGGGTGCGCGTGCCGGGTCGCGCGCACCCCGATCCTTGATCCCAACCGAACCGAGAAGAAACGGGGCCGGGCGCCTGCCGCGCCAAGACCCGTCATCAGGGACCGCCATGGCACTCGAGCTGCGCCACGTCACCAAGCGGGTCGGCCACGACACGCATCTTCACGACGTCTCCCTCGCGTTCGAGCCGGGCGGCTTCAACATCCTGCTCGGCGCCACCAACGCCGGCAAGAGCACGATCATCAAGCTGATGGCCGGACTGGAGAAACCCACCACCGGCAGCGTCTGGATGGACGGCGCCGACGTGACCGGCGTGTCGCCCCAGCGCCGGGGCATCGCCCTGGTGCACCAGTTCTTCGTCAACTACCCGCATCTGTCGGTCTACGACAACATCGCCTCGCCGCTGCGCCTTCTCGGCCTTCCCGCCGACGAGGTCGACCGCCGGGTGCGCGCCGCCGCCGACGTGCTGCAGCTGGGCCCGATGCTGAACCGCCGGCCGCACGAACTGTCCGGTGGCCAGCAGCAGCGCACTGCGCTGGCCCGCGCCATCGTCAAGGACAGCCGGGCGATCTTCCTGGACGAGCCGCTCGCCAACCTCGACTACAAGCTGCGCGAGGAGCTGCGCGAGCAGCTGCCCGACATCCTCGGCCAGCGCGGCACGGTGGTGGTCTATGCCACCTCGGAACCGACCGAGGCGCTGCTGCTGGGCGGGCGCACCGCGCTGGTCCACGAAGGCCGGATCACCCAGTTCGGCCCGACGCCCGAGGTCTATCACACCCCCGCCGACCTGACCTCGGCGCGGGTGTTCTCGGACCCGCCGATCAACCTCGCCCCGGTGACCAAGACCGGGGCCGAGGTCCGGCTGGGCGAGGACCTGAGCTGGACCCTGTGGGGCCGGGCCCGGGCGCTGCCCGATGGCGACTACATGCTGGGGATCCGGCCCTATTACGTCACGCCGACGCGGCCGGCGGGCGAGTCGGTGCCGCTCCGCGGCCGGGTGCTGATCACCGAACTCAGCGGGTCCGAGAGCATCGCCCATTTCGGCGTCGGCCCGCAGACCTGGGTCAGCCTGTCGGCAGGGGTGCATCCCTACCGGGTCGGCGAAGTCCACGCGTTCCACCTCGTGCCCGACCACTGCTTCTATTTCCGCACCGACGGTACGCTGGCCGCGAAGGGAAACCAGTATGGCTAGGATCACGCTGGAGAAGCTGCGCCACAGCTACCGCCCCGACCCGCGGGGCCCCGACGACTATGCCCTGAAGGAGATCGACCTGGAATGGAACGACGGCGGCGCCTATGCGCTGCTGGGACCCTCGGGCTGCGGCAAGTCCACGCTCCTGAACATCATCTCCGGCCTGCAGACCCCCAGCGAGGGGCGCGTCCTGTTCAACGGGCAGGACGTAACCCGACTGCCGCCGGACAAGCGCAACATCGCGCAGGTGTTCCAGTTCCCGGTCATCTACGACACCATGTCGGTCTACGACAACCTCGCCTTCCCGCTCCGGAACCGCGGCGTCGATCCGGCCCGGGTCGATTCCCGGGTGCGCGAGATCGCCCGGATGCTCGAGCTTGAGGACCGGCTCGGCGTGCGGGCCGCGAATCTGACCCCCGACAACAAGCAGAAGATCTCCATGGGCCGGGGCCTCGTGCGCGACGACGTGAACGTGATCATGTTCGACGAGCCGCTGACGGTGATCGATCCCGAGCTGAAGTGGAAGCTGCGGTCCAAGCTCAAGGAACTGCACCAGAAGATCGCGGTCACGATGATCTACGTCACCCATGACCAGACCGAGGCGCTGACCTTCGCCGATCAGGTGGTGGTGATGCAGGACGGGGTGGTGGTGCAGATCGGCTCGCCCGTGGACCTGTTCGAACGCCCCCGGCACACTTTCGTCGGCCACTTCATCGGCTCGCCCGGGATGAACATCCTCGATGCCGAGGTGCAGGGCGGCACCGCCCGCTTCCAGGGCCACCCGGTGGCGCTGGAAGGCCCGATCGCCCGCACCGGCAGCCGCAACCAGATCGGCGTGCGCCCGGAATATGTCCGCCTGGCCGAAACCGGGATCCCGGCGGTGGTGCGCCGCGCCGCCGATATCGGCCGCCATTCCGTGGTCGAGGCGCTGGTGGGCGACACCAGGGTCAGCGCGGTGATCGACGCAGCCCCCCCCGCCGCCGGCGCCCAGATCCACCTGCACTTCATCCCCGACCAGACCCGGCTCTATGCCGATGGCTGGATCGCGACCGAGGGAGTCCGCGCATGAAGACCCACAACCAGAAGGGCTGGCTTTTCGTGCTGCCGGTCCTGTTCCTGGTCGCCTTCAACGCGCTGGTG
>JBGAOK010000142.1:0-6151 GCA_044221805.1 Meridianimarinicoccus sp. | reverse complement strand
AGAGCCCCCGATGGGCAGAGCCCCCGATGGGCAGAGCCCCCGATGGGCAGAGCCCCCGATGGGCAGAGCCCCCGATGGGCAGAGCCCCCGATGGGCAGAGCCCCCGGTGGACCTCTCCCCGATGGGCAGCACTCCCGGCCGGTCCGGGCAACCGCAACCTTGACCTCCGGACCGGGGCGGGCGATGCATCCGCGGTTGGGTGCGGAGAAGACAGATGATCGCGGTTCCGGGGTTCGAAGGGCGCAAGGTGGCGGTGCTGGGGCTGGGCCGGTCGGGCATTGCCGCGGCCCGCGCCCTGCAGGCGGGCGGCGCCGAGCCCATCGTCTGGGACGACGGCGCCGAGGGCCGCGCCAAGGCCGAGGCCGAGGGCTTCACCCTGCGCGACCTGACCCGGGATGGCGCGTTCCGTGACATCGCCTGCCTGATGGTCTCGCCGGGCATCCCGCATCTCTATCCGAAGCCCAACCCGGCGATCCGCGCCGCGCTGGAAGCCGGGGTACCGGTGGACAACGACATCGGCCTGTTCTTCCGCTCGCTCGCCACCGCCGACTGGGACGGATTCTCGACCGCCCCCCGGGTCGTGGCGATCACCGGGTCGAACGGCAAGTCCACCACCTCGGCGCTGATCCACCATTGCCTCACCGCCGCCGGGCGACGCTCGCAACTGGCCGGCAATATCGGCCGCGGCGTCCTCGACATCGACCCTCCGGGGGATGGCGATTTCGTGGTGCTGGAACTCTCGTCCTACCAGACCGATCTCGCCCGCGCGCTGACCCCGGATGTGGCGGTCTTCACCAATCTCTCGCCCGACCATCTCGACCGCCACGGCGGGGTGGGGGGCTATTTCGCCGCCAAGCGCCGGCTCTTCGCCGAAGGCGGGCCGGACCGGGCGGTGATCGGCGTCGACGAGGTCGAGGGCCTGTTCATGGCCAACCAGCTGGCCGAGGGACCGGATGACGGCCGGGTGATCCGGGTCTCGGTCACCCGCAAGCTCGCCGGCTTCGGCTGGTCGGTCCATGCCACCAAGGGTTTCCTGGCCGAGACCCGGAAAGGCAAGCAGATCGGCGCCATCGACCTGCGCGGCATCCGCGGCCTGCCCGGGCGCCACAACCACCAGAACGCCTGCGCCGCCTATGCCGCGCTGCGCGCGCTCGGCCTGTCCCCGCGCGAGATCGAGGCCGGCTTCCAGACCTTCGAGGGCCTTGCCCATCGCAGCCAGATCATCGCCGAGCGCGGCGGCGTGACCTTCGTCAACGACAGCAAGGCCACCAATGTGGACAGCGCCGCCCAGGCCCTGCGCGCCTTCCCGCGGATCCGCTGGATCGCCGGGGGGCTGGGCAAGGATGGCGGCATCGCGGCGCTGGCGCCCGATCTGGGCGGGGTGGTGAAGGCCTATCTGATCGGCCATTCCGCCCGCGACTTCGCCCTTGAACTGGGCGACCTGCCGCACGAGATCTGCGAGACGCTGGACCGCGCCGTGGCCCGCGCCGCCGCCGAGGCCGAGCCGGGCGAAACCGTGCTGCTGGCGCCCGCCGCGGCCAGTTTCGACCAGTTCCCCAACTTCGAGAAACGCGGCGAGGCCTTCGTCGCCGCGGTCCGGGCGCTGGACGGCGCCGCCTGAGCCGGCCGGCCCCGCAAGGGGCCCGGGGAACCGGCACGCGCCCCCGCCCGGTCGGCGGATTTCCGGCTCCTGCCGGCCGTTTCGCTAGCGCCATGCCCGGCGATGCTGTAGTCTCGCGCACAAGCCCGGAAACAGGGCAGAGCAGACAGCGCGTCCCGCGCAAACAGGACAGGCCGACCCATGACTGAGATGGTCCATGGCGCAATTCCGACGCGCGTCGGGGAACCGCTGCTTCCGAAATGGTGGCGCACGATCGACCGCTGGTCGCTTCTGTGCGTGCTGGCCTTGTTCGGCATCGGGCTGCTGCTCGGGCTGGCCGCCTCGCCGCCGCTGGCCGAACGCAACGGGCTCGACCCGTTCTACTACGTCACCCGGCAGGCCGCCTTCGGCTTCCTCGGCCTCGTGGCGCTGCTGGCCTGCTCGATGATGACGCCCCAGCAGGTGCGCCGCTTCGGGGTGATCGGCTTCGGCATCGCCTTCGTGGCGCTGGCGCTCCTGCCGGTCTTCGGCACCAATTTCGGCAAGGGCGCGATCCGCTGGTATTCGCTGGGCGTCGGCAGCGTGCAGCCGTCCGAGTTCCTCAAGCCCTTCTACGTCATCCTGGCCGGCTGGCTGATGGCGGCGGGGCAGGAGGTGAACGGCCCGCCGGGCCGGACCCTGTCTTTCTTCGCCGCGCTGGTTGTGGTGGGGATCCTCGCGCTCCAGCCCGATTTCGGTCAGGCCAGCCTGGTGCTGTTCTCGTGGGGGGTGATGTATTTCGTCGCCGGGGCACCGATGCTGCTGCTGATGGTGGTGGCGGGGCTGACCGTGGCGGGGGGCGTCGGCGCCTACAACAGCTCCGAACACTTCGCCCGGCGGATCGACGGCTATCTCTCCGCCGATGTCGATCCCACCACCCAGATCGGCTATGCCGCCGACGCCATCCGCGAGGGCGGGCTGTTCGGCGTCGGCGTCGGCGAGGGCGAGGTCAAGACCTACCTGCCCGACGCCCATACCGACTTCATCATCGCCGTCGCCGCCGAGGAATACGGGCTGATCCTCGTCCTCGTGCTGATCGCGCTCTATTCCGCCATCACCATCCGCTCGCTGCTGCGGCTGCTGCGCGAACGCGATCCCTTCGTGCGCTATGCCGGCACCGGGCTCGCCTGCGTGCTGGGGATGCAGGCGATGATCAACATGGGCGTGGCGGTGCGGCTTCTGCCCACCAAGGGGATGACGCTGCCCTTCGTGTCCTATGGCGGCTCGTCGGTGATCGCCGCGGGCATCACTGTGGGGATGCTGCTGGCGCTGACCCGGACCCGGCCGCAGGGACGCATGGCCGACCTGATCCGCCGCGGCCCGCGCTGACGGGCCGGCATCCATGACAGGGCCGCTTCTGGTCATCGCCGCGGGGGGAACCGGCGGCCACATGTTCCCGGCCCAGGCCCTGGCCGAGGCGATGCTGGGCCGCGGCTGGCGGGTGAAGCTGTCCACCGACGACCGCGGCGCCCGCTATGCCGGGGGCTTCCCCCCGGCGGTCGAGATCGAGACCGTGCCCTCGGCGACCTTCGCCCGCGGCGGCAGCCTCGACAAGATCCGGGTGCCGCTCCACATCGCCCGCGGCGTCCTCGACGCGGTGCTGGCGCTGCGCCGCGACCGGCCGGCGGTGGTGGTGGGCTTCGGCGGCTACCCCTCGATCCCGGCGCTCTCGGCGGCGACGCTCTTGCGCCTGCCGCGGATGATCCACGAACAGAACGGCGTCCTCGGCAAGGTCAACACCTTCTTCGCCCCCCGGGTCGACGCGGTGGCCTGCGGGTCCTGGCCCACGCCGCTGCCCGCCGGGGTCTACGGCACCTTCACCGGCAACCCGGTCCGCGCCGCCGTCGCCGCCCGCGCCGGGGCCGCCTATATCCCGCCCGGCGACTACCCGATGCAGATCCTCGTCATCGGCGGATCCCAGGGCGCGCGCATCCTTTCCGACACGGTGCCCGAGGCGATCGCCGCGCTCCCCGACGCGCTGCTCGACCGGATCTCGGTCTCGCACCAGGCCCGGGACGAGGACGGCGCCCGGGTCGCCGATTTCTACGCCCGCGCCGGCATCCCCGCCGATGTCCAGCCCTTCTTCACCGACCTGCCCGCCCGCATGGCCGAGGCGCAGCTGGTGATCTCGCGCGCCGGCGCCTCCTCGATCGCGGATCTGACCGTGATCGGCCGCCCGGCCATCCTGATCCCCTTCGCCGCCGCCACCGCCGACCACCAGACCGCCAACGCCCGCGGCCTTGTGACCGCCGAGGCGGCGACCCTCATTCCCGAAAGCAGGCTGAATCCTGCCGTCCTGTCCGAACAGATCGCGGCGATCCTGCAACACCCGGAAGGCGCGCAGCGCATGGCGGCTGGCGCATTGGAACAAGGCAGGCCAGATGCCACCGATCGTCTCGTTGGCATGGTCGAAGACTTGGCAAGAAGAAAAAGCAGTCAGAGGGCAGGCAGATGAAACACTGGGAAGCGCGGATGAACGCTGCAACGAAGCTACCGCTGGAACTGGGGGCGATCCATTTCGTCGGCATCGGCGGGATCGGCATGTCGGGCATCGCCGAGGTGCTGGTGAACCACGGCTATCAGGTCCAGGGCTCGGACCAGAAGGCCTCGCCGATCACCGACCGGCTCGCCAAGCTGGGCGCGCGCATCTTCATCGGCCAGAAGGCCGAGAACCTGGCCGAGGCCGAGGTGGTGGTGATCTCCTCCGCGATCAAGCCGGGCAACCCCGAGCTTGACGAGGCCCGCCGCCGCGGCCTGCCCGTGGTCCGCCGGGCCGAGATGCTGGCCGAACTGATGCGCCTGCGCTCGAACGTCGCCGTCGCCGGCACCCATGGCAAGACCACCACCACCACGCTGGTCGCAACCCTTCTGGACGCCGGCGGCATCGATCCCACCGTGATCAACGGCGGCATCATCCACGCCTATGGCTCGAACGCCCGGATCGGGCAGGGCGACTGGATGGTGGTCGAGGCCGACGAATCCGACGGCACCTTCACCCGGCTGCCCGCCACCATCGCCATCGTCACCAACATCGACCCCGAGCACATGGAGCACTGGGGCTCGATCGAGAAACTCCGCGACGGCTTCTACGAATTCGTCTCCCGCATCCCGTTCTACGGCCTCGCCGTCCTCTGCACCGACCACCCGGAAGTGCAGGCGCTGGTCGGCCGGCTGACCGACCGCCGGGTCCGCACCTTCGGCTTCAACGCCCAGGCCGACGTCCGCGCCGTCAACCTGCGCTACGAGGCCGGCGTCGCCCATTTCGACATCGCCATCCGCGGCGAGGACGGTCTGATCGAGGATTGCAGCCTGCCGATGCCGGGCGATCACAACGTGTCGAACGCGCTCGCCGCTGTCGCCGTCGCCCGCCATCTCGGCGTCAAGCGCGAGGAGATCCGCGCCGCGCTCTCCAGCTTCAAGGGCGTGAACCGGCGCTTCACCAAGGTCGCCGAAGTCAACGGCGTCACCATCATCGACGATTACGGCCACCACCCGGTCGAGATCGCCGCGGTGCTGAAGGCCGCGCGCCAGGCCACCAAGGGCCGGGTCATCGCCGTGCACCAGCCGCACCGCTATTCGCGGCTGCATAACCTGTTCGAAGACTTCTGCACCTGCTTCAACGACGCCGACGTGGCCGGCATCGCGGAAGTCTATGCGGCGGGCGAGGAGCCGATCCCCGGCGCCACCCGCGAGGCGCTGGTCGCCGGCATGATCCAGCACGGCCACCGCCACGCCCGCGAGGTCCTGTCCGAGGACGACCTGGAACGCCTCGTCCGCGAACAGGCCCGCCCCGGCGACATGGTGGTCTGCCTCGGGGCAGGGACGATCTCGACCTGGGCCCACGGCCTGCCGGAACGGCTGAAGAAGGCCGAGAAGGTCTGATCCCCAAAGAACCGACGCCCCGGGCCTGACCCGGGGCCTCGCGCCCCCTGACGCCGCGGCCTAGAGCCGCGGCCCCGCGCCGCCTGACGCCCCGGCCTTAATCTGGGGTCCCTCAAGCCCTGGAAGTCCCGTCTCACCTGACATCATGACGCCCCACACCTGAGCCGGCCCCCGGCGTTACGACACCTCCCCCAGTTGGAGGTAAAAACCTCTTTACGGATCCGGCCGAATCGGGCACCCTTGTGTCGGGCCAGAGCAAGTGAAGGCTCTTCAATGAAGGTGACGCCATGAGAAGTATAGAAGTCGATGTGGGGGTCTTTGCATTGATTTGGTCGTGCCGTATGAACCCGGAAATGAATGAGAATGACATCCTCGCGCGGGTTCTCAGTGAGTACCTGCAGATGAGGAAAGTGCCTGAAGCATCGGGTGAAGGGTTGCGCACTGATGCGTTTCAATCTGAGACAAAAGAGGTAAAAAGCTCTACAGGATCGGAGCTTTTCTTGGGCAATCCCTCAGAAACGGTGTCCAACAAGCATTCCCAATATTCCAAAGTTCGTTGGGTAGATGATGTGCGACTCGCATTGCATCAGCTTGGCGGGACAGCATCGCTTCACTCGATCTATGGGCAGG
>JBGAOK010000021.1:0-42583 GCA_044221805.1 Meridianimarinicoccus sp. | reverse complement strand
GCATCGGCCATCACCGGGCGCTTGTCGGGGTCGAGCACGTCGAAGCGCACCCTGGCCGATTTCGGCAGCAGCGCCCCGCGCCAGCGCCGTGGCCGGAACGCCGCCATCGCCGTCAGCGCCAGCACGTCGGACCCGATCGGCAGGATCGGCCCATGGGCGGAGTAGTTGTAGGCGGTCGACCCCGCCGGCGTGCTGACCAGCGCCCCGTCGCAGACCAGTTCCTCCATCCGCGTACGGCCGTCGACGCTGATCCTCAGCCGCGCCGCCTGCGGCCCGGCGCGCAGCAGCGACACCTCGTTGATCGCCAGCGCCCGGTATTCCTTGCCGTCCTCGGTACCGGCCCGCATCACCAGCGGGTTGATCACCGCCTCTTCCGCCGCCTCGAGCCGTTCCAGCAGCCCGACCACGGAATATTCGTTCATCAGAAAGCCGACGGTGCCGCGGTTCATCCCGTAGACCGGCAGGTTCAACTCCTCGGTGCCGTGAAGCGTCTGCAGCATGAACCCGTCGCCCCCCAGCGCGACGATCACCTGCGCCTCGGCTGGATGGACATGGCCGTAGAGCGCCGAAAGCTCGCGCCTGGCCGACTGCGCGATGGGCGAGTCGCTTGCCAGGAAGGAAATCTTCAACCGCGCCGCCATCTGCCGCCCCCCGCGCCCCGCCTGTCATCGCCCGCGCCCCCAGCGATGACAAGCCGTCCAGCAGCGACACTTTCTTCAGAACGGCGGCAAAGCCGGGCGCCGGGGCCTTTCTCTGCCGCCGCCGCTGCCGTAAACAGCAGCGCAACGCCCCCGGCCCGAGCCCGAAGGAGACACGCATGAACGTAACCTACCGCGACGCCGGCTTCTTCACCGAATCCCTCGCCGACCGCGACCCGGAGCTCTTTGGCGCGATCCGCAAGGAACTGGGTCGCCAGCGCGACGAGATCGAGCTGATCGCCTCGGAGAACATCGTCAGCCGCGCCGTGCTGGAAGCGCAGGGCTCGGTCCTGACCAACAAGTATGCCGAAGGCTATCCCGGCCGGCGCTACTACGGCGGCTGCCAGTATGTGGACATCGCCGAAAGCCTCGCCATCGAGCGCGCCAAGGACCTGTTCGGCTGCGGCTTCGCCAACGTGCAGCCCAACTCGGGCAGCCAGGCCAACCAAGGCGTGTTCCAGGCGCTGATCCAGCCCGGCGACACCATTCTGGGGATGAGCCTCGATGCCGGCGGCCACCTGACCCATGGCGCGAAGCCGAACCAGTCGGGCAAGTGGTTCAACGCGGTCCAGTACGGCGTGCGCCTGCAGGACCAGCGGATCGACTACGACCAGATCGCGGCGCTGGCGGCCGAGCACAAGCCGAAGATGGTCATCGCCGGCGGCTCGGCGATCCCGCGGCAGGTGGACTTCGCCCGGATGCGCGAGATCGCCGACAGCGTCGGCGCCTGGCTGATGGTGGACATGGCGCATTTCGCCGGACTGGTGGCGGGCGGCGTGCATCCCTCGCCCTTCCCCCATGCCCATGTGGCGACCACCACGACCCACAAGACGCTGCGCGGTCCCCGCGGCGGCATGATCCTGACCAATGACGAGGACATCGCCAAGAAGGTCAATTCGGCGATCTTCCCCGGCATCCAGGGCGGCCCGCTGATGCATGTGATCGCCGCCAAGGCCGTGGCCTTCGGCGAGGCGCTGCGCCCCGAGTTCAAGACCTATGCCGCGCAGGTGGTGAAGAACGCCCAGGCGCTGGCCGACCAGCTGATGAAGGGCGGGCTCGACATCGTCACCGGCGGCACCGACACCCATGTGCTGCTGGTGGACCTGCGGCCCAAGGGGGTGAAGGGCAACGCCACCGAGACCGCACTGGGACGCGCCCACATCACCTGCAACAAGAACGGCATCCCCTTCGACCCCGAGAAGCCGACGGTGACCTCGGGCGTGCGGCTGGGCTCGCCGGCGGGAACGACCCGCGGCTTCGGCGAACCCGAGTTCCGCCAGATCGGCGACTGGATCGTCGAGGTGGTGGACGGGCTGGCCGCCCATGGCGAGGCCGGCAATGGCGAGGTCGAGGCCGGGGTCAAGACCCGCGTTGCCGAGCTCTGCGGCCGCTTCCCGATCTATCCCGATCTCTGATCCGCTGACCTGGCGACAGAATACAGGGGGCGCGGCCGCGGCGGCGCCCCTTCGCTGTTCTAGTGTTCGGGTCCGATCAGCCCCCGCCACCACAGGAAGGCGATCACCAGCGCGGCGAACAGCAGCATGTTGAAGGCGAAGGCCGCCAGCTGGCCCAGCAGGCGGTCGGTCCGCTCCTTTGCCGGGTCGCGAGTCTCCAGATGCGCCACCAGGCGCTTTTCGGCCCGAGCGGAGCGGGCGGGATCGACCATGTGGCGCAGTTTCGGGTGGCTGGCCAGGGTCTCGGCTTCGATCAAAGCCTCGGCATCCCGGCGCAGCCAACCCGGCAGCCAGCGTCCCGCCCGGCGCGTCACCTTCGGCAGGCTGCCCTTGCCCACGCCCAACTTCTCGCCCATCCGACGTGCGAGGGCCGCGTTGCGCTCGGCCTGCGTCGGTTCCGCCATCGCCGTCGTCTCCCTCTCTGCCTGCCGCCCGGCCCCGGCGCCTTGACGCCGCCTCGGCCGCCCGGCTACCACCCCGCGAGGCTAGACGGAGGCAGAGCATGCTGGCAACCACCCGATACGGCGAGACCGGCAGCAGCCACGCGCCGCTTCTGATCGCCCACGGCCTGTTCGGCTCGGGCCGGAACTTCGGCGTGATCGCCCGCAACCTTGCCGCGCGCCGCCCGGTCATCACTGTGGACATGCGCAATCACGGCACCAGCCCCTGGACCGAGACCCACACCTATGCCGACATGGCCGCGGATCTGGCCGAGGTGATCGAGGCCCATGGCGGCCGCGCCGACGTGCTGGGCCATTCCATGGGCGGCAAGGCGGCGATGGTGCTGGCGCTGACCCATCCCGGGCTGGTCGACCGGCTGATCGTCGCGGACATCGCGCCGGTGGCCTACGGGCACACCCAGATGGTCTATCTGCGCGCCATGCGCGACCTGGACCTGAGCGGCATCCGCACCCGCGGCGAGGCAGAGCGGCGCCTGCGCGACAGCGTTCCCGACCTGGCCGTGCGGGCTTTCCTGGTGCAGTCGCTGGACGTGGCGCGCATGGAGTGGAGCCTGAACCTGCCCGTGCTCGAGCGGGACATGCCCGAGATCATGGATTTCCCCGAGGTCGGCCGGCCTTTCGCCAAGCCGACGCTGTTCCTGTCGGGCGGCGCGTCGGACTATGTCCTTCCCGAACACCGCGGCGAGATCCGCCGCCTGTTCCCGGCGGCAAAGCTGGTGAAGCTACCCGGCGCGCACCACTGGCTGCACGCCGAAAAGCCGCGCGAGTTCGAGGCGGCGGTCGACGCGTTCCTCGATCGGACCGGCGGTTAGCCGCGCGAGGGCGGCCGGATCGGCCGGTCGCGGGCCGCGTCGTAATGGGGATCCTGCCGCTTGATCCGGCGCGACAGGATCCGGGCCGCCGGCCAGCCGATGGCGAAGCCAAGGACGACCGCCAGGACCACCGGCATCCAGCCGTACCACCCGGCCGAGAAGGCCGCGATCAGGATCACGCCGGACACGATCGTCCAGGTCATCATCACGACCACATGGCTCAGTCTGAACATCGCGCATCCTCCGGTTGCTTCCGGATCAACGCGCGATGTGGCCTTGCGTTCCGGCGCGGGAATGCGCGCGGCGCGGTCTCAGCTTTCGGCCAGCTTCCGCCCGACGAGAAGCGAGACCGGCACCGCGACCAGGAAGCCAAGGGCGGCGGCAATCAGGATGCCGTAGAGGCCGTCATAGCCGGCAACCAGCGCCACGACGACCGCGCTGCCCGCAATGGTGGTGCCGATCAGCGAATAGAGCAGGAGGGCGATGCGCAGCATGGAAGAAACTCCCGGAAGATGATTCACATGCGCATGTTATGATGTGATGGCTGCCGGCGCCTTGATCCATGTCAGATCCGGCGGCCCGGGCGGGGTGCCGCCCTTGCACCGGAAGCGCGTTTGCCCCAGAACCGCCACAGCGGCCCCGTAGCTCAACTGGATAGAGCAAGGACCTTCTAAGTCCGAGGTTGTGGGTTCAAGTCCTACCGGGGTCGCCACCGGATGCGGCAGGGGCCCGGCCGCCTCGCGGCTCAGCCGCTGCCCTCGGCGTCCGGCTGTTCCAGTTTCCGGCGCAGGTGCAGGATCACCCGGTGGAAGGCGGCGATCTCGGCCGGGCCGAGTCCCTCGGCCAGCGCGCTGATCCAGGGCGCCTGAAGCGCCATCGCCGCGGCAAAGGCCGACCGTCCGCGGTCGGTCAGCACCACGAGCTGGGCGCGGCGGTGATGCGGGTTGCTGGCGAAGCCGACCAGCCCCTCGGCCTCCAGGTCGTTCACGATGCGCTGGACGTTCTGCCGGCTGCTGCCCAGGTCGCGGGCCAGCCACGCCACCGGCTGCGGCCGTTCCGCCGCCACCACCGCGCCCAGCACCTGCCAGCGCGCACTGGTCAGGCCGATCCCCGCCACCAGCCGGTCCCCGCCGGCCGCCATCAGGCTGGAGAGCCGGAACAGATCCAGCACCGCATCCGACAGGGCCGCGCCGGCCAGGGTTCGCACCGGCCCGTTCATCTGTCATCGACCTGCGATATTGACATCATGTTGTCCTTCCGTTATCCGATTTCCGGTCATTATGACACTATACATACAATCTGAAAGGGGATTGTCATGTTGCGTCTGCGCCCGCTCGACCCCGCCTTCCCGATCGAACGCCAGCTTGCCATCGAGGCCGGCCCGGTGGTGCTGGTGAACCTGTTCAGCCTCGACCCGGCCGACGAGGCCGGCTTCCTGGCGATCTGGCAGGACGACGCCGCCTTCATGAAGCGCCAGCCCGGCTTCATCTCGACCCAGCTGCACCGGGCGCTTGGCGACAGCCCGACCTACCTGAACATGGCGATCTGGGAATCCACCGCCGCGTTCCGGGCGGCCTTCAGCGATCCCGATTTCGCCGCGAAGCTGTCGGCCTATCCGTCCTCGGCCGTCGCCGCGCCGCACCTGTTCGAAAAGGTCGCGGTCCCCGGCATCTGCGTCGCCTGAACGCCCCTGCGGGGGCCTGTCCGTGCCATGCATCCCGCCCTTCGCGCCGGGACACGCGCGCCTGGCCTGATCGTGACCTTCCGACATGCGACCGCGCTGGCGGAACTGTCGGCGGGAATCTCCGGGATCGGGCGAGGATGACTGCACGGGTCCGGATGCGCCGCGGCTGCGGGGGCGCATCCTCACGGCGAATTGTCCGACACCAGGTGTCCGACGCCGGTTGCCGGCATCGGATCGATCGCTGGTGCGGGTGAAGGGACTCGAACCCCCAAGCCTTGCGGCGCCGGAACCTAAATCCGGTGCGTCTACCAGTTCCGCCACACCCGCGCGCGTGACCGTCTAGCAAAGCGCGTCAGCCGAGGCGAGGAAAATCGGGGGTCAGAGGTCGAGGCTGCGGAACACGCCCGGGATCGCCTCGGGCAAGTCTTCGGCGATCAGGCCGGGCCCCGCCAGCCGCCCCGCCGCCCCGTGCAGCCACGCGCCGGCCTCGGCGGCCTGCAGCGGCGAGAAGCCCCGGGCCAGAAGCCCGCAGATCAGCCCCGCCAGCACATCCCCCGCGCCCGCGGTGGCCAACCATGGCGCCGCCGCCGGACCGGTCAGGTGCAACTCGGCCGTGGCGCCGGACGCATCAGCGATCAGCGTCACCGCGCCTTTCAGCAGCACCGTCGCCCCGGCCCTTGCCGCTGCGTCCGCCACCGCCCGGCGGCGTGCCGCCAGCGGATCCCCGTCCGCGGCCCTTGCCATCTGCGCGGCGAGGTCGGGGAACAGGCGGGCGAACTCGCCGCCATGGGGGGTCAGCACGGCCTGACCGTGCAGCGCCGCAAACAGGTCCTGCGGGGCCCCGGCGAAGCAGGTCAGCGCGTCGGCGTCCAGCACCGTCGCCCGCCGGGCCGCCAGCGCCGCGCCGACCAGCGCGCGAGTCGCCGCGCCCAGACCCAGCCCGGGGCCGAGGCAGAGCGCGTTGAGCCGGGCATCGGCCAGCGTGGCGGCCAGCGTCGCCGCATCGTCCACCACCCGCAGCATGACGGCGGTCAGTTGCGCCGCGTTCTCGGGCAGGGCCGTGGCCGGACAGCCCAGCGTCACCAGCCCGGCCCCAACCCGGAGCGCGGCCCGCGCCGCCAGCCGGCCGGCGCCGCCCCGGCCCGGCCCTCCGGCCAGCACCAGGGCATGGCCATGGTCGTACTTGTGCTGGGTCTCGGCCTTGGCCAGCCGCGCCACCAGCCCCGGCGAGAGCGCGCCCTGCGCCCCCGTCACAGGCCGATGTCCACAATCGCGACGGCCACCCCCTCAGCCACAAGGGCCGCGTGGACCGGCTTCGGCGCGTGGAAGGTGACCGCGAGATCGGCGGTGAAGGCGCACGCGCCCAGCACCGCGCCGGTGTCGGTGTCGCGCCCCGATGGCAGGTCGATGGCGACCCGGCAGGCATCTTCCGGAACCGCGGCGAGCACGGCGCAGATCGAAGGGTCGAGACCGCGGGCAAGCCCGATGCCGAACAGGCCGTCGACGACCAGATCCGCCCCCGCCATCGCCGCCGGCGCCTCGGCCAGCGGATCGACAGGGCAGGTTTCCGCCCAGCGGTCGTGGTTTGCACGGGCATCGGCCGGCAGCCCGACCGGATCGCCCAGGGCAAAGACCCCGACGTCCCAGCCGCGCGCCGCCAGAAGCCGCGCTACCACATAGCCGTCGCCGCCGTTGTTGCCGGGCCCGCACAGCACCACGGCGCACCCGGGCGCATCCGCAAGGTCCGGCCACTGACCGAGAATCGCCTCGACCACCCCCTGCCCGGCACGCTCCATCAAGGTGAGGCCGGACACCATCCCGTGGTTGATGGAGTCTGCCTCAAGCCTACGCATTTGCCCTGCTGTGAGCATTTGGCCACGGCCTTCGCCAGCGAAGATTTCAACTTTGTCCATTTTATGGGCGCGTTGCCTGTTTTATGGATGCAGCGGCGGGATTCGGACCGCCTGCCGGCATGGGGTCATCCTAGCCAATTGAGGCCGCCCGGCGAAAGTGGTCTGACCCTCAAACCAAGGACCACGGGGGAGACGTGTGGATGAAGAAGATCGAAGCGATCATCAAGCCGTTCAAGCTTGACGAGGTCAAAGAGGCGCTTCAGGAAATCGGCGTCCAGGGTCTGTCCGTCGTCGAAGTCAAGGGGTTCGGCCGACAGAAGGGCCATACCGAACTCTACCGGGGTGCGGAGTACGTGGTCGACTTTCTGCCCAAGGTGAAGATCGAGGTCGTTCTGCCGGACGACCAGGTGGAGAACGCCATCGATGCCATCCTTGAGGCCGCGAAGACCGACAAGATCGGCGATGGCAAGATCTTCGTCTCGACCGTGGATCAGGCAATCCGGATCCGGACAGGAGAAGAGGGCGAAGCCGCGCTCTGATCCGGCCGCGCGGAACGGCCGCGCGACCTGACACAATCAAGTTCAACCAGAGGGAAGTCTCGTCACATGAGTAAAGAAGCCGTTCTCAAGAAGATCAAGGATGAGGAAGTCGAGTACGTCGACGTCCGCTTCTGCGACCCGCGCGGCCGCCTGCAGCACGTCACCGTGCTGGCCGACCAGGTCGACGAGGACTTCCTCGATGACGGTTTCATGTTCGACGGCTCCTCGATTGCCGGCTGGAAAGGCATCGAGGAATCCGACATGAAACTCATTCCGGATACCGAAAGCGCCTATATCGACCCGTTCTATGCCGAGAAGACCCTCGCGCTGCACTTCAACGTGGTCGAGCCCGACACCGGCGAACCCTATTCGCGCGACCCGCGCGGCACCGCGCTGAAGGCCGAGGCCTATCTGAAGTCCTCGGGGATCGGTGACGCGGCCTACATGGGTCCGGAAGCCGAATTCTTCATGTTCGACGACGTCCGCTTCCAGGTCGCCATGAATAAGGTGTCGTTCCAGGTCGACGCCATCGACGGCGCGTGGAACTCGGACACCGAATACGAGATGGGCAACACCGGCCACCGTCCCGGCATCAAGGGCGGCTACTTCCCGGTCAACCCGACCGATGACGCGCAGGACATCCGGTCGGAAATGCTGTCGACCATGAAGCGCATGGGCATGAAGGTCGACAAGCACCACCACGAAGTGGCGTCGTGCCAGCACGAGCTGGGCCTGATCTTCGGCACCCTGACCAAGCAGGCCGACGAGATCCTCAAGTACAAGTATGTCGTGCAGAACGTCGCGCAGGCCTACGGCAAGACCGTGACCTTCATGCCGAAGCCGATCAAGGGCGACAACGGCACCGGCATGCACGTCAACATGTCGATCTGGAAGGACGGCAAGCCGCTGTTCGCCGGCGACAAGTATGCCGACCTGTCGGACGAGGCGCTGTACTTCATCGGTGGCATCCTGAAGCACGCCAAGAGCCTGAACGCCTTCACCAACCCGGGCACCAACAGCTACAAGCGCCTGATCCCGGGCTTCGAAGCCCCGGTGCTGCGGGCCTACTCGGCCTCGAACCGCTCGGGCTGCGTGCGGATCCCCTGGTCGGAAAGCCCGAAGGCGAAGCGGATCGAAGCCCGCTTCCCGGACCCCTCGGCGAACCCCTACCTGGCCTTCTCGGCCCTGCTGATGGCCGGCCTCGACGGGATCAAGAACAAGATCCACCCCGGCGAGCCCAGCGACAAGGACCTTTACGACCTGCCGCCCGAGGAACTGGCGTCGATCCCGACCGTCTGCGCCAGCTTGCGCGAAGCGCTGGATTGTCTGGCGGCCGAGCACGACTTCCTGCTCGCCGGCGACGTGTTCACGAAGGACCAGATCGAGTCCTACATGGACCTCAAGTGGGAAGAAGTGTACAACTACGAGCATACCCCGCACCCGGTCGAGTACCAGATGTACTATAGCTGCTGATCGCAGCCGGACCAAAGACATGGCGGGGGCGTCCTAGGGGCGCCCCCGGTTTCGTTGAGACAGGACGACGCAGGCGGGGGCTGCCCCCGCCATAGAATGAATTGCAGGCCGCGCCGGCCGCACCCGCCCAGATGGCGCCGGTGTCCGGAAGCGGCAAGGGCTCCCGCCGCCCCACTTGTGTCACCCGGTGGTGCGTGGCGGGCAGGGTTGTTAACGAGTGGCTGCGTCCCGTTTCCCCCGGCCGACCCGTCCCACCCGGAGTCCGTTTCCGCTTTTGCCTGCCGATCGCGGTCGCCTGCCGGCACGATGCCGTCGCGCCGCGTCACCGCTGCGTGACGACGGCGCAGCCCGCCTTGCCGGGGCGCCGGCCCTGCCCCATCCTGAGAACGGAACGGACCGGACCGGGGGACAGATCAGCATGCCACGCGAGACCTTTGCCTTCACGGGCCATGCCGGCGACCGCCTGTCCGGGCGGCTGGACCTGCCCGAGGGGCCGGTTCTGGCCACCGCGCTGTTCGCGCACTGCTTCACCTGCGGCAAGGACATCGCCGCCGCGCGGCGGATCGCCGGACGGCTGGCGGCGATGGGCTTCGCGGTGCTGCGTTTCGACTTCACCGGAATCGGCCAGAGCGGCGGCAGCTTCGCCGCCACCAGCTTCACCTCGAACGCCGCGGACATCGTCGCGGCGGCTGCGGCGCTGGCCGGGCGGGGCCTCGCCCCTGACCTGCTGATCGGCCATTCCCTGGGCGGCGCGGCAGTTCTGCGCGCGACCGGGGACATCGGGTCGGTCCGGGCGGTGGCGACGATCGGCGCCCCCTTCGATCCGGCCCACGTGATCGCCACCTTCGCCGCCGCGCGCGAGGCGATCGAGCGCGACGGCAGCGCCGAGGTGACCCTCGGCCAGCGCCGGATCCGGATCGGCCGGGCGCTGCTTGAGGATCTGGCCGAGGCGGAACTGGCCGGTGCCATCGCCAAACTGGACAGGGCGCTGCTGGTCCTGCACGCTCCCCGCGACGAGATCGTCGGAATCGACAACGCCACCCGCATCTTCGTCGCCGCGAAGCACCCGAAAAGCTTCGTCACGCTGGACGATTCTGACCACCTGCTGAGCCGGCCCGAAGATGCCGATTACGCCGCCGATGTGATCGCGGCCTGGGCCGGGCGCTATCTGGACCTGCGCAGCCCGGCCCCGCCACCCGGCGCGCCGGAAGGCGTCGTCCGGGTCTCCGAGGCCGATCCCGATGGTTTCCTGCAGGACATCGACGCCGGGCCGCGGCACCACACGGTGGCGGACGAGCCGCTGGCCTATGGCGGGACCGACCGGGGCATGTCGCCCTACGGCTTCCTTGCCGCCGCCCTTGGCGCCTGCACGTCGATGACGATCCGGATGTATGCGCGCAAGAAGGGCTGGCCACTGGACCATGTCTTGGTCGAGGTGACCCATGACAAGATGCACGCCCAGGATGCCGCCACCGGCATCGTGCCGCGCATCGACCGCTTCCACCGGGCAATCCGGCTGGAAGGTCCGCTGAGCGCCGAGCAGCGCGAACGCCTGCGCGAGATCGCCAACAACTGCCCGGTCCACCGCACGCTGGAGACCGGGGCCGAGGTGGAAACCGTGCTGATCGCCGTGCCGGAGCCGGTGTGACACCGGCGCCGGCGGCCCGGTTCAGCCGGGCGGCAATCCGGCGGCGACGGCGGCCCAGTCGATCAGCTTGAAGTTGGTGGTGAAGCCGGCATTCTGGTCGTCCATCATCACCAGAAGCCCTTTCGGGAAACCCGGCAGCGCCGCTGCGGTGACGTCGAGCCCGTCGGTCTCGGTCACCCCGTCCACCGTGCTGGCCGCCACGCCGACCAGCGCCACGCACGGCGCGCCGGCCTCGTCCAGCCGGTAGACCGCCGCCCTGTGGATGCCCTGCGCCGAGGCGACGAGGTAACGGTCGCTGCCATCGTCATAGATGCCGAGCCCCTCCACATCGTCGCGCGGCAGGCAGGCGCTGGGGATGCGGTCCACCGCTTCGGCCAGCGCCGGCGCCGCCGGATCTGCCGGAACCCGCCAGATCCCGGCGTCTTCCTCGCCCACATAGATGAAGCCGCCCGCGTCGTCGGCGACCATGCCCTCGGGCTGGGTCGCCACCTTCCAGTGCCGCACCAGCGTCGCGCCCAGGCGCCCGGCCGCGTCGGTCATCTGCCATTGCAGGACATGGCCGGACTTGAAGTTGACCAGCGCGAAGACCCGCCCCGTCGCCGGGTCGCGCTGCATCGCGAAGCCATAGATGTCGTCAACCTCGCCCGCCATCGCTGCGGGCGCGGCCGGCAGGGTGAAGGGATCGGCGCGGGTCAGCTGGCCCTCGCCGTCCATCACGTAGAAGGCCATGGTGTCGTCGTCCCGGCGCGAGGCGCCGACCAGCCAGACCGGCTTGCCTGCCAGCGTGAAGGGGCGCAGGTCGACATTGTTCAGGTGCCCGTCGGGAAAGTCCTGCACCAGCCGACCGGACAGGTCATAGCTGCGCAGCCCGATCTGCTTGTCGGTGCCGAGGATCCGGGCGCGGTCCGGCGCGGCCGGGTTGACCCAGATCGCCGGGTCGTCGGCATCGCCTGTCGTGCCCTCGGTCTCGGCCGTCGCCGTCACGCTGATCGCCGCCGGATCGGCCGCGACCGGCAGCGCCAGCAGCACCGCCAGCAGCGCGGCCTCAATCGTCGATTTCATATTCGGCCACCGGCACCGTGAACGAGATCACCAGATTGTCGGCGCCGCGCTGTGCCACCACTAGGCCGCCGATCATGCCCTTGCCGGACAGGCCCTTGTCGTCGGTCTCGCCCTCGTCCAGATGCACCGTCAGGGTGCCGTCCCAGCCCGCCAGCTCGGCGTTCACCGAGGTTCCGGCGGCTTCCCATTCGTATTGCAGTTCAAGGTTCGACTTCATGCCCTCGGGAAACTCGGCAGCGCCGAGGGTGAAGGCGGTGACGTCCTGCCAGGCGGTGAAATCGTGGTTCTCGAATTCCAGTTCGATCTTGCGTTCGATCCCGCCAAGGATCGCTTCCAGCGCCACCTCGAAGTCGATGTAGCGATAGCCGGTCCCGTCCGGGGTGTATTCGCGCTTGCCCTCGAAGGACGCCACGTCGGCCAGCGCGGCGATGTCGGCGATCTGGATGTCGAAGCTGGTGCCGTCCGAACTGCCCATCATCACGAAATGCGGCGTCGGGCCCAGCCATTCGGTCGGCACCGCGGTCAGCGGCGTCTCGGCGGTGCGCACGCTGGTCAGCGCGTCATCGGCAAGGGCGGGAAATGCGGCAAGGCAAAGCATGGTCAGGCACGGAATCGGTTTCATCGGTCGGGTCCCCGTTTGGATGTCCGACCGGCTAATCGGCCAATGTGACAGGAACGTGTCGCCTGCCGTTCAGCTCGCCAGCCGCTGGGGCACCGCATCCTCGGCGATCAGGCTCAGGATGGCGTCGGCATGGGCCTCGACCGCGGCGGCGCCGGCATCGATCGCCTCGGCCGCGCGGTGCAGTTCCAGGATCCCCACATGGCGCAGGTCGAGATCGATCAGCAGGTCCGGCGGGTCAAGGTCCAGCCGGTGCTTCAGCACGCCCTCGCACAGGATGTCGATGGTGGTCATCACCACCTCGTAATAGCCGGGGTCGCACAGCAGCGGCGGCGCGGCCTCTGCCCCCTCCGCGGTTTCCGCGTCGCCCGGCAGTCCGGCCCAGGACCGGATCCCGGCCGGCAGCATGTCGGGCCGGATCACCCGCGACAGCATCCCCGCCGCGATCGTCGTCTGCGGCCTTGGCTGCCACAGGGGTTTGCCCAGCGTCGCGTTGGCGTTGACCGCGATCACCCGGCGGGCGCCCATCCGCCGGCAGCCGGTGATCGGCAGCGGGTCGACCAGCGCGCCGTCGACCAGCCAGCGGTCGCCCACCCGGCGCGGGCTGAACAGCGCCGGGATCGCCACCGAGGACCGCACCGCATCGGCCAGCGGGCCTTCGGTGAACCAGTATTCGCCCCCGGTGGCCAGATCCGAGGCCACCACCGACAGCCGCCGGGGCAGGTCCTCGATCCGTTCGGGCAGGCCGAGGCGTTCGCTGATGCCGAGGATCTCGCGCCCTTCGACCAGCCCGCCGCCGAACAGTTTCAGGTCGATGTAGAACAGCACCGCCTGCGCCGTCATCTCGCGCGCCCAGGTCTCCAGCGCGTCCAGCCGGTCACCGGCCCAGGCCGCGCCGACCAGCGCGCCCATGGAACAGCCGGCAACGTATTCGGGCACGATGCCCAGCCGTTCCAGCCCGCGCAGCACGCCCACATGCGCCCAGCCACGGGCACCGCCCATGCTCAGCGCCACACCCAGACCCTTGGTCGTCCTCATGAAAACCGTCTCCAGACATCGCCGACGGGGCGACCCCGAGACCCTCCGGCGCCTATTCGGCGGCCACGCGCCGCGCCGCGAGGATCTGCTTGAGGTAACGTCCGGTATGAGAGGCGGGTTCCTTCGCCACGGCGTCAGGGGTCCCGGCGGCAACGATCCGGCCGCCGCCCTCGCCGCCCTCGGGGCCGATGTCGATGATCCAGTCGGCAGTCTTGATCACGTCGAGGTTGTGCTCGATCACCACCACCGAGTTGCCCTGGTCCACCAGCTCGTGCAGCACTTCCAGCAGCTTCTTGACGTCCTCGAAATGGAGCCCCGTGGTCGGCTCGTCGAGGATGTAGAGCGTCCGCCCGGTCGACCGCCGCGCCAGTTCCTTGCTGAGCTTGACCCGCTGCGCCTCGCCCCCGGACAGGGTCGTCGCCTGCTGGCCGACCTTGATATAGCCCAGCCCCACCCGGACCAGCGCGTCCATCTTCTCGCGGATCGCCGGCACCGCCTTGAAGAACTCCTGCGCGTCCTCGACGGTCATGTCGAGCACGTCGGCGATCGACTTGCCCTTGAACTTCACCTCGAGCGTCTCGCGGTTGTAGCGGTGGCCCTTGCAGGTCTCGCAGGTGACATAGACGTCGGGCAGGAAGTGCATTTCGATCTTGATCACGCCGTCGCCCTGGCAGGCTTCGCAACGGCCGCCCTTGACGTTGAAGCTGAACCGCCCCGGCTTGTAGCCGCGCGCCTTCGCCTCGGGCAGGCCGGCGAACCAGTCGCGGATCGGGCCGAAGGCACCGGTATAGGTCGCCGGGTTCGACCGCGGCGTGCGGCCGATCGGGCGCTGGTCTATGTCGATGACCTTGTCCAGGTGTTCCAGCCCGCGGATCGTCTCGCAGGGCGCCGGGACCTGCCGTGCCCCGTTCAGCCGCATCGAGGCGGTCTTGAACAGGGTCTCGATGGTCAGGGTCGACTTGCCGCCGCCCGACACGCCGGTGACGCAGACGAAGCGGCCCAGCGGGAAGTCGGCGGTCACGTCCTTCAGGTTGTTCCCCGTCGCGCCGACCACGGTGAGCGTCTTGCCGTTCCCCGCCCGCCGTTCGGTCGGCACGCCGATCTCGCGCGCGCCGCTCAGGTACTGGCCGGTCAGCGAGGCCGGGTTGGCCGCGACCTCGGCTGGCGTGCCATGGGCCACAATCTCGCCGCCATGGACGCCGGCGCCGGGGCCCATGTCGAAGACATAGTCGGCCTCGCGGATGGCTTCCTCGTCGTGCTCGACCACGATCACCGTGTTGCCCTGGTCGCGCAGGTTCTTCAGCGTCAGCAGAAGCCGGCCGTTGTCGCGCTGGTGCAGCCCGATCGAGGGCTCGTCCAGCACGTAAAGCACCCCGGTCAGGCCCGATCCGATCTGGCTGGCCAGCCGGATGCGCTGGCTCTCGCCGCCAGACAGCGTCCCGGCGTTGCGGCTGAGCGTCAGGTAGTCGAGCCCGACATTGTTCAGGAAGCCCAGCCGTTCGCGGATCTCCTTCAGGATGGCGCGGGCGATCTCGTTCTTTTGGGCGGTCAGCTGTGCCGGCACGGTCTCGCACCAGGCGAAGGCGTCGCGGATCGACATCTCGACCACCTGCCCCACATGCAGGCCGGCGATCTTCACCGCCAGCGCCTCGGGGCGCAGCCGGAAGCCGTGGCAGACGCCGCAGGGACGGTTGTTCTGGAAGCGTTCGAACTCCTCGCGGACCCAGGCGCTGTCGGTCTCGCGATAGCGCCGTTCCATGTTCGGGATCACGCCCTCGAACACCCGGCTGACCTGATACACCCGGCCGCCCTCGTCATAGCGGAAGGTGATCTCCTCGTCGCCCGAGCCGCGCAGGAACATCTGCTGCACCGGCTCCGGCAGCTTCTTCCACGGCGCGGCCTTGTCGAAGCGGTAATGCTTCGCCAGCGCGTCGATGGTCTGCAGGAAATAGGGCGACTTGCCCTTCCGCCACGGCGCCAGCGCCCCGTCGGCCAGGGTCAGCGCACTGTCGGGCACCACCAGTTTCTCGTCGAAGAACAGCTCCACCCCGAGGCCGCCGCAGGACGGACAGGCACCGAAGGGCGCGTTGAACGAGAACAGCCGCGGTTCGATCTCGGGGATGGTGAAGCCCGACACCGGACAGGCGAAGTTCTCCGAGAAGGTGATGCGTTCGGGCGCCGGCGGTTCGGCGCCCTCCTCTGCCTGCGGCGCGGTCTCGAGGAAGGCAATGCCGTCGGCCAGATCCAGCGCCGTGCGGAAACTGTCCGCCAGCCGGGTCTCGATCCCTTCCCGCACCACGATGCGGTCGACCACCACGTCAATGTCGTGGCGCAGCTTCTTGTCCAGCGTCGGCGGGCTGTCCAGTTCGTGGAAGGCGCCGTCCACCTTGACCCGCTGGAAGCCCTGCTTCCTGAGCTCCAGCATCTCCTTGCGGTATTCGCCCTTCCGGTCGCGCACGATCGGCGCCAGCAGATAACCGCGGGTGCCCTCGGGCAGCGCCATCACCCGGTCGACCATGTCCTGAACCTGCTGCGCCTCGATCGGCAGGCCGGTGGCCGGGCTGAAGGGCGTGCCGACCCGGGCGAACAGCAGCCGCATGTAGTCATAAATCTCGGTCACCGTGCCGACGGTCGAGCGCGGGTTCTTCGACGTGGTCTTCTGTTCGATCGAGATCGCCGGCGACAGGCCCGAGATATGGTCCACGTCGGGCTTCTGCATCATGTCCAGAAACTGCCGCGCATAGGCCGACAGGCTTTCCACATAGCGGCGCTGGCCCTCGGCATAGATCGTGTCGAAGGCGAGGCTCGACTTTCCCGACCCCGACAGCCCGGTGATCACCACCAGCTCGTCGCGGGGGATGTCCACGTCGATGTTCTTCAGGTTGTGCTCGCGCGCGCCGCGGACTTCGATCTTCTTCAGTTCGGCCATGCACCGACTCCCTCACCGCCGCGATAACCTAGCCGAGTGCCGCCGGCCGGCCAATCCAAAAGCGCGAACAAAAGATGAACTCCTGACATCCACCGTCAGCATCCCGACGTTCCGGGACTTGCGCCCGCCGCGTGCTAGGTTTCGCAGCAGGTCACACATCCAGCTAGGGAGGATGACGATGATCCGCAACCTGCCCCGCACCACGGCGGTCCTGCTGGCCGGGATCGGCGCCGCCCTGCTGCAGGCGCCGGCGGCGCTGGCCCATCACGGCTGGTCCTGGACCACCGGCGGCAATATCGAGTTGACCGGCACCATCGTCGCGGCCCGGCTCGGCAACCCGCACGGCATCCTCGAGGTCGACGCCGAGGGCGAGGTCTGGCGGGTCGAGGTCGGCCAGCCCTGGCGCAATGCCGAGGCCGGGCTGAAGGACGGCGACCTGGCACCGGGCGTCGAGATCCGCATCATCGGCGAGCCGGCGGCGGAACCGGCCGAGAAGCGCCTGAAGGCGGAACGGCTGTACCTGGGCGGGCAGGAATACATCCTCTACCCGGACCGCGACTAGGGATGGAGCCGGCGCTGGCCGCGCTGGCGGCGACCGACCTGGCGCAGGCGCTGCGCGCGTCGCGCTGGGGCTACGCGGCGGTCAGCGGGCTCCACGTCCTCGGTATCGCCGTGCTGCTGGGGGCGATCCTGCCGCTGGACCTGCGCCTGCTGGGGCTCTGGCCCCGGGTGCCTGTGGCCCTGCTGGCCCGCGTGCTGGTCCCCTGCGCCGTCGCGGGGCTGGCGCTGGCCATGGCGATGGGGGTCCTGCTGTTCGCGGTCCGGGCGCCGGACTATGCCGGGCTGGGCGTGTTCCGGGCGAAGCTCGCGCTGGTGGCGCTGGGAACCGCCGGCGCGCTGACCCTGCACGCCCGCCACGGCCTCTGGCTCGCGGACGCCCCGCCCGGAAGGCGGCGCGCCCACGCCGCCCTGTCGCTGACCTGCTGGCTGGGCGCGCTGGCCTGCGGACGGGCGATCGGGTTTGTGGAGTGACCCCTACCCCCCGTCGCGCCAGCGGTTGACGATCGGATAGCGCCGGTCGAGCCAGAACGAGCGCTTCGACAGCCGCGTGCCCGGGGCCGCCTGATAGCGCTTGTATTCGCTGATATAGACCAGGTGCTCGACCCGCTTCACCGTCTCGCGGTCGAAGCCTTCCGCCACCACCTCGGCGACCGAGGCGTCCTCGTCCACCAGCATCTCGAGGATGCGGTCCAGCACCGGATAGGGCGGCAGGCTGTCCTCGTCCTTCTGGTTGTCGCGCAGCTCGGCGGTGGGGGGCTTGTCGATGATCGCGGGCGGGATCACCTCGCCCGCCGGGCCCTTCATCCAGTCCCGGTGCACTCGGTTGCGCCAGCGGCAGGTCTCGAACACCCGGGTCTTGTAGAGATCCTTGATCGGGTTGTAGCCGCCGGCCATGTCGCCATAGATCGTGGCATAGCCGACCGCGACCTCGGACTTGTTGCCGGTGGTCAGCAGCATCTCGCCGAACTTGTTGGACAGCGCCATCAGCAGCACGCCGCGCAGGCGCGACTGCATGTTCTCCTCGGTCAGGTCGGGGGCGCGGCCTTCGAACAGCGGCGCCAGCACGCCGGTCACCGCCTCGACCGGGGCGGCAATGGACAGGGTGTCGTGGCGCACCCCCAGCCGGCGGGCCAGATCCGAGGCATCGTCCAGCGAGGCCTGCGAGGTATAGCGCGACGGCAGCATCACGCAGCGGACGTTCTCGGCCCCCAGCGCGTCGGCGGCGATGGTGGCGACCAGCGCCGAGTCGATGCCGCCCGACAGGCCCAGCACCACCTTGCCGAAGCCGCTTTTCGCCATGTAGTCGCCCAGGCCCATGACCATGGCGCGATAATCCTGTTCCCAGGCGTCGGGGATCGCCGCCACCGGGCCCGGCACGATCCGCCAGCCGTCGGGGCCGCGGGCCAGATCCACCTCTACGACCCGGGTCTCGAAATCGGGCAGCTGGAAGGCGATGCTGCCATCCGGGTTCATCCCGAAGCTCGCCCCGTCGAAGACCTGGTCGTCCTGGCCGCCGACCATGTTCAGATAGATCACCGGCAAGCCGGTCTCGGCCACCCGCGCCGCGAGGACGGCGCGCCGGGTGTCCTGCTTGTCCCGGTGATAGGGCGACCCGTTCGGCACCAGCAGCACCTCGGCGCCGCTTTCGGCCTGGGCCTCGGCCACGTCGGGGCTCCAGATGTCCTCGCACACGGGCGTGCCGATGCGGATCGGGCCGAGGCGGACCGGGCCGGCAATGTCGCCCTGGGCGTAATTGCGCAATTCGTCGAAGACCTCGACATTGGGCAGGGCATGCTTGAACGCCTGGGCGAGGATTCGGCCGCCCGACAGGATGTGATAGGCGTTGTAGAGCTGCCCGTCCTCGGCCCGCCACGGCGCCCCCACCGCCAGCGCCGGGCCGTCGGCGCAGTCGCGCGCCAGTTGCCTTACCGTGGCCATGGCATCGGCGACGAAGGCGGGCTTCCGCACCAGATCCTGGATCTGGTAGCCGGTGACGAACATCTCGGTCAGGGCGACCAGTCCGGCCCCGGCGGCGCGCCCCTGCTCCCAGGCGGCGCGGGCCTGGGCGGCGTTCCCGGCCAGGTCGCCAACCCGCGGGTTCAGCTGGGCCAGGGTGATGCGGAAAGTGTCGTCCATGCCGTCGCTCATCGGGGCCCCCGGTTGTTGGCCCGACCCTAGAATCTTCACCCGCCAAGGGGAAGCCGCCGCCGGGCGGCACCGTGCCGCGCCGGCACCGGCTGCGGGTGCCGCTGCGGTTGCCCATGCGCCGCCGTTGCAGTAGCCCTTGACGAAACAGGCAATGCGGAAGAACGGAGCGGTCCCATGGCGGCGCGGAAGCGGATCATACGACTGGGCTGGGTGGCAGCCTTCGCGCTGGCCGGGACGCTTGCGGTCAAGGCGCAGGACAGCGGCATCGTCACCCAGCAATATGCCAATGGCGGCGTCTACGAAGGCACCATGGTCGATGGCGAGCCCGACGGTCAGGGCCGCTACACCCTGCCCAACGGCTATGTCTATGACGGCACCTGGGTGAAGGGAAAGCGCACCGGACAGGGCATCGCCACCTTCGTCGACGGCTCGACCTACGAGGGCGGCTTTCTGGACGGCAAGCCCCAGGGCAAGGGCCAGATCACGCTGCTGGACGGCTCGGTCATCGTCGGCGAATGGACCGACGGCGCGCTGAACGGCGCGGCCACCGCCACCTATGCCGACGGATCGGTCTATCAGGGCAGCTTCGTCGACAACCAGCGCGACGGCGAGGGCGTGCTGACCCGGCCCGACGGCTATCGCTACGAAGGCGGCTGGGAGGCCGGACTGCGCAGCGGCACCGCCACGGTGACCTTCCCGGACGGCACCGTCTACAAGGGCACCATGCGCGCCGACCAGCGCAACGGTGAGGGCGAACTCACCATGACCGACGGCTTCGCCTATGCCGGAAGCTGGGTCGACGACCAGATGAGCGGCGCCGGCAAGGTCACCTATGTGAACGGCGACGTCTACGAGGGCGCCCTGGCCGCCGGCAAGCGCGACGGCACCGGCAAGATGACCTATGCCAATGGCGACGTCTACGAGGGCGGCTTCAAGGACGACCAGCGCAGCGGCACCGGCACCTTCCGGGGCGCCGACGGCTATGTCTACGAAGGCGACTGGCTGGATGGCAAGCACGCCGGCAAGGGCCGCCTGAGATATCCCGACGGCTCGGTCTACGAGGGGCTGTTCGCCGACAACCTGCCCGATGGCGACGGCACCATCACCTATCCGGGCGGCGATACCTATGCCGGGAAATGGGACACTGGCGTCATCACCGGGATCGGCATCAGCCGCCGGGCCAATGGCGTGGTTTACGAGGGCGCCTTTGTCGACGGCCACCAGCACGGCACCGGGATCCTGACTGCGCCCGACGGCTACCGCTACGAGGGCGACTGGGACATGGGCCTGCGCAGCGGCGCGGGCAAGGTCCGCTTCGCCGACGGCACCACCTACGAGGGCGGCTTCGCCAACGACCAGTTCAACGGCAAGGGGCGCTTCGCGGCGAAGGACGGCACCGTCTACGAAGGCGACTGGGTCGACGGCGCGATCACCGGCGCGGGCACGGCGACCTATGCCACCGGCGACGTCTATGTCGGCCAGTTCCTCGCCGGCAAGCGCGAGGGCCAGGGGACGCTGACCTACGCCACCGGCGAGGTGCTGAGCGGGGAATGGCGCAACGGCATCCTGATGCAGCGCTCCGCCCCGGCACCCGATGCCGGCGAGCCATCGGGTGCCGACGCCGCGCCAACGGCTCCCGCAGCCAGAACCCCGGACCCTATTCCGGCCCCCGCACCGGCCCCCGCACCGGGACCGGCCGAGGGCACGGCACCCGCGGCCCGCAGGTGCCGGCGGAGCTTCGGCGCCGGCCGAGTGAACCCGCGTGCGGCACCCCGATGGTGCCGCATTGCCGCAGGACGGTTTCGGCCTTCATCCAGTTACGTCCGGGTGGCATGTTCCGCGCCAGAGGGAGACCCGCATGACCGTGTCCAGTGTCGTGTTCGACGCCTATGGAACCCCTGTTCGATGTCGCCGCCGCTGCACGCCGTGCCGCGACCGAGCCGGAATTTGCCGTCCTCGCGGATCGCTGGCCGACCCTGGCCACAGTCTGGCGGCAGAAGCAGCTGGAATACACCTGGCTGCGGGCCATCACCGGATACCACAGCGACTTCGCCCGGGTCACCCGGGACGCGCTCGACTGGACGCTCGACACCCAGGGCCTGGCGGCGACACCCGGCCTCGCCGATCGGCTGACGGCGCTGTACGACCGGCTCGACCCCTATCCCGAAGTGCCGGCGATGCTGGCCGCGCTGAAGGCGTCCGGGAAGCGCCTGTCGATCCTGTCGAACGGCACCCCGGCGATGCTGGCCGCGGCGATCGACTCCTCGGGGGTCGCCGATGGCTTCGACGCGGTGCTTTCGGTCGAGGAGACGGGCATCTACAAGCCGGCCAGCGCAGTCTACGATCTGGTCGAGCGCCACACCGGCGTCGCGCCGGGCAACACGCTTTACGTCTCGGCCAATGGCTGGGATGTGCATTGCGCCGCGGCCTACGGGTTCCGCACCCTCTGGGTAAACCGGGCGGCGGCCCCTCGGGAACGGATGCCGATGGACCCGGAATTCACCGCCGCAGACCTGACCGGCCTGCCCGAACTCCTCGCCGGTTCCCTCGCGCACCCGCGCCCGGCGCCGCCCGAGCCCAAGTATTTCCACGCCAGCGACGGGCTCCGGCTGGCCTACCGGGACGAGGGCAGCGGCCCGGTCCTGCTGTGTCTGGCAGGACTGACCCGGAACATGGCCGATTTCGATTTCGTGGCGCGGGACTTTGCCGACCGGGCGCGGATCATCCGGCTTGACACCCGCGGGCGCGGCGCGTCGGATTTCGACAAGGACTACCTGAACTACAACCTCATTCGTGAATCCCGCGATGCGCTCGACCTGCTCGACCACCTGGGCATCGACAAGGCCGCGATCCTCGGCACCTCGCGGGGCGGCCTGATCGCGCTGATGCTGGCGCGCGGCCATGGCGATCGCCTGGCCGGGGTCTGCCTGAACGATATCGGCCCGGCCATCGATTCCGAGGGGCTGGCCTTCATCTTCAGCTATCTCGGTGTGATGCCGACCCATCGCACCTATGAGGAAGCGGCCGACGGTTTCGTCGCCAGCACCGCGGCGCGGTTTCCCGGCGTGCCCCGGTCGCGCTGGCGGCTCCATGCCGAACGGATCTGGGTGGAAACGCCGGAAGGCCTCGGCCTGCGCTACGACAAGAACCTGCGGCGCTCGCTGATGGAACAATCGGCCACCGGGACGGTCGAGGATCTGTGGCCATTCTTCGATGCGCTGGCCGACAAGCCGGTGGCGCTGATCCGCGGCGCGAACTCGGACATCCTGGGCGTCCAGACCGTGGCCGAGATGAAACGACGCCGGCCTGACCTGATCTTCGCCGAGGTGCCGCGGCGCGGCCATGTGCCGTTCCTGGACGAGCGCGAGGCGAAGACGGCGATCGCGCGGTTCCTCGACGCCCTGTCCGGCCCCCGGCCTTGACCCCTGCCCTGATTGCGGCCGCGGCAGGGCGGATCGCCGGCTTCGTGCGCGAGACGCCCCTGCTGTCCGCGCCCGCGCTGGACGCGGCGGCGGGCCGGCGGGTGTTCGTCAAGGCCGAGTGCCTGCAGCACACCGGCTCCTTCAAGTACCGCGGCGCCAAGTCGGCGATCACCGCGCTGATGGCCGGCACCCCTCCGGCGGGGATCATCGCCTTCTCGTCCGGCAACCATGCCCAGGGCGTCGCCCGCGCCGCCGCCGAGGCCGGGCTGCCGGCGGTGATCGTGATGCCCGCCGACGCGCCGCAGATGAAGATCGATGCCACCCGGACCCTCGGCGCCGAGGTGGTGCTTTACGACCGGTTCGGCGAGAACCGCGAGGCGATCGGCGAAGCGATCGCGGCGGACCGCGGGCTGGCGCTGGTCCGGCCCTTCGACGATCCAGAGGTGATCGCCGGGCAGGCGAGCGTGGGGCTGGAACTGGCCCGGCAAGCGGCGGCCATGGGCCTGGACCGCGCCGAGGTTCTGGTGCCCTGCAGCGGCGGCGGCCTGGGCTCGGGGATCGCGCTGGCACTGGCGGAATCCGCGCCGGGACTGCGCGTCCGGACAGTCGAACCGGCGGGGTTCGACGACATGCGCCTTTCGCTGGCGGCAGGGATCCGCCAGGGCCATCCGCCGGCAGCGCCGTCGATCTGCGACGCGCTGATGTCGCCGATGCCGGGGGAACTGACCTTTCCGGTCCTGTCGCGTCTTGCCGGGCCGGGGCTGGCGGTCGGCGATGACCAATGCCGCGCCGCCATGGCGCTGGCCTTCCGGCATCTGAAGATCGTCCTTGAACCGGGCGGCGCGGCGGCGCTGGCCGCGGCGCTGTTCCGCGGCCGGTCGATCGGCTCCGACGCGGTCATCGCCATCGGTTCAGGCGGGAATGTGGACCCGGAGACCTTTTGCCGGGCCCTGTCCGGCGCCTGACAGCCGTCTCGGGGGTGCTCTGCCGGAACACGGTTCCGCGCTGCTTTTCAGGTTCACGTTGAAATCGCGCAGTCCAGGGTCTAGGTTTTGTCCCAATCGTCTGACGGAAGCTCGGGCCATGCGACGGGTCTGATCGACGGGCTGCAGAAAGCGCCATGCCACTTGCGGAGCGGTTTCCGACCCAGCGTGTCCGCTTCCGGACGGTGATTCGCCCTCGGGTCACGTCGGGCGGAGTGGTGAGCAAAGGAGAGTGATCTGTTGGACCGGTTGGGTGAAGCGCGGACGTTCGCAGTGGAAGACTATCCTGAAGCTGGCTTTATGACCGGCATGCAGTCCAACGCCGAGGGCGCCGCGGCGTTCCTGAAGGCGCTCGCCCACGAGGGGCGCCTGCTGATCCTGTGCCACCTGAACACCGGCGAAAAATCCGTGACCGAGCTGGAACGCCTGCTGGGCCAGCGGCAGGCCGCCGTCAGCCAGCAGCTGGCGCGATTGCGCATGGAAGGGTTGGTCCGCGCCCGGCGTGATGGCAAGGCGATCTACTACTCGATCGACGACCCCAAGGCGCAGCGGGCGATATCGCTTCTTTACGACATGTTCTGCGCCGAGCCGGACGCAGGCTGAGACGTCCGGGCCGGGCGCCTGCGCTTCGGCCCGCTGGATCACGCGGCCGCGAAGCCGACGTTTGAATCCAGGAAATACTGGCGATAGACCGGCGCGCTCGCCGCCCCCAGCGCGCGGGCGTTGGCGCCGACCTTGCCCGCGACCACCTGCGGCGCCACGATCCCCCGCATGTCGAGTTCCGACATTCGCTCGGCTGTGATGGCGACGAGACGGGCACGGACCTTTTCGGGAAAGCCGCCGTCGATCACGATCGCTTCGAAATCGATCACGGAACAGACCGTGACCGCAGCCTGGGCCAGATGCAGCGCGACCTCGGCCAGCCAGGGGTTCAGCTGGTCGGGAAACCAGTCCCAATCCCGCGGGTCGGTCCAGATCAACTGAGAGTCGATCCCCGCCGCCTTCAACCGATCTTCCAGCAGGAAGATCGAAGCCGCGTCGATCAGTTGCTTGGTGCCGCCCTCGAAGGGCACCGGCAGCGATCCGAAGGCTCCGGCATTGCCGCTGCGCCCGTCGACCACCGACCCGTTCATCACCACGCCGCCGCCGATGAACGAACCGATGAAGAAGTACGCATAGTCACTGAACGCCTTGCCGCCGCCATAGACGTGCTCGGCCCGGCAGGCTGCTGTGGCGTCGTTCTGGACGAAGACCGGCAGGTCCGAGAAGCGCGCGATGCTGGCGGCAAAGTCGACCTGGCGCCATGCGCGCATGTCGCTTTCCGGCGCTCCCAGTGCGCTGTGCCACTTCCACAACTGGAACGGCGTCGCGATGCCGATGCCGGCGATCCGGTCCCACAGCCGCCGCGCTACCCCGGCCCGGAAGCGTTCCAGCCCGCGCTCGAGAAATTCGAAGACCTGGTCCGGCATCGGATACCGGTACGAGGCATGAAGCTCCTCCAGCACCCGGCCATGGATGTCGGTGATCAGCAGATCCGCGGTGCGCCGGCCGATCTTCAGACCGACCGACAGCAGCCCTTCGTCTGCCAGTCCCATCGGCACCGATGGCTTGCCGACGCCGCCTCGGCGCTGCGGCTCCTTCCGCACCACGAGGCCGTCCTGTTCGAGTTTCCTAAGGATGACCGAAACCGTCTGCGGCGACAGGCCGGACAAGCGGGCAATGTCACTTCCCGGCACCGCACCGGAGCGCTGGATGATCGACAAGAGCAGGCGTTCGTTATGGTTTCGCATCCGGTTCGGCGTCGCGCCGCCGACCGGAATCTGGATCTCTTGTTCCGCCATGGGCGTTTCCTCCGTCACGACAGATCACCTCACCTCATTTAATAAATCAAGTTGATTTATTTATTGACGCCTTGCGCAGAATCACGATACACGGCTTGTATCCTTGGTAGCGCCACCAATGCGCCAAGGACGTCGCCGCCAAGGTGACGCATTCATATGTCTGGGAGGACACCATGAAGAAACTACTGGCCGGCTCCGCGCTGGCAATCGTTGCCCTGTGCGGCGCGGCCCAGGCAGCCGACATTTCGGCCTGCCTCATCACCAAGACGGATACCAACCCGTTCTTCGTGAAGATGCGCGAAGGTGCGACCGCCAAGGCCAAGGAACTCGGCATCACGCTGAGCAGCTATGCCGGCAAGGTCGATGGCGACAACGAATCCCAGGTTGCCGCGGTCGAGACCTGCGTCGCCAACGGCGCCAAGGGGATCCTGATCACCGCGTCGGACACGTCGGCGATCACCCCGGTGCTGGAACAGGCGCGCCAGGCAGGTGTTCTCGTCATCGCGCTGGACACGCCGCTCGACCCGGCCGATGCCGCCGACGCCACCTTCGCCACCGACAACTTCGCCGCCGGCCTGCTGATCGGCCAGTGGGCGAAGGCCTCGCTGGGCGACAAGGCGGCCGACGCGAAGATCGCGATGCTCGACCTTGCCATCAGCCAGCCGTCGGTCGACGTGCTGCGCGACCAGGGCTTCCTGCAGGGCTTCGGCATCGAGCTGGGCGACCCGAAGAAATGGGGCGACGAGACCGATCCCCGCGTGGTCGGCCATGACGTGACCGCCGGCAACGAGGAAGGCGGCCGCAAGGCGATGGAGAACCTGCTCATCACCGAGCCGGGCATCAATGTCGTCTACACCATCAACGAACCGGCCGCCGCCGGCGCCTACGAGGCCCTGAAGGCTGTCGGACGCGAGAAGGACGTGCTGATCGTCTCGGTCGACGGCGGCTGCCCCGGCGTCGACAACGTGAAGGCCGGCATCATCGGCGCCACCTCGCAGCAGTATCCGCTGATGATGGCGGCGCTGGGGATCGAGGCGATCAAAGTCTTCGCCGAAACCGGCGCGAAGCCGAAGCCGACCGAAGGCAAGGACTTCTTCGACACCGGGGTGACCCTGATCACCGACAAGCCGGTCGACGGCGTGCCGTCGATCGACACTGCCGAAGGCCTGAAACTCTGCTGGGGCTGAGCCCGGTCCAGAGATAGGGCCGCCATATGCGGCCCGTGGTGCGGCGCCTGACGCCGCACCCGAACACCCTCACCATCGACGCACCGGAATCACCATGGGAGGACCCGACAAATGCCGTCGGAGAGTCGTCGCCTAACTCGTTCGAAGCGGCAGCCGCCGCGAGTCCCCAGACCGTCGCCCAATTCGAGGTCGAGGACACCTCACTCCTCCACAAGATCCAGCACTGGCTGCACCAGACACCGTCGGCGGTGCCGATGATCGTGTTGCTGCTGTCGATCATCATCTTCGGCCTCGCGGCCGGGAACTTCTTCCGGTCGGGTACGCTCAGCCTGATCCTGCAGCAGATCGCGGTGGTCGGCATCCTGGGCTGCGCCCAGTCGGTCGTGGTCCTTACCGCCGGCATCGACCTGTCGGTGGGCGCCATCGCGGTGTTCACCTCGGTCATCATGGGGATGTTCACCTTCCGCTACGGGATCCCCGCGCCGTTCTCCATCCTGGCCGGACTGGGTGTCGGAACCGCGCTGGGGGCCGCCAACGGCTGGCTGGTCGCCCGGATGAAGCTGCCGCCCTTCATCGTGACGCTGGGCACCTGGCAGATCATCATTGCCGCCAACTACCTGTATTCCGCCAACGAGACCATCCGCAGCCAGGACATCGAGGCGAATGCGCCGCTGCTGCAGCTTTGGGGCGAAACCTTCAAGGTCGCCGGCACCACGGTGACCTACGGGGTGATCCTGCTGGTGGTGATCGTCGGGGTGATGGCCTTCGTGCTGAAGCAGACCGCCTGGGGCCGCCATGTCTATGCGGTGGGCGACGACGCGGAAGCCGCCAAGCTTTCGGGTGTCGAGGTCAGGAAGGTGCTGATCTCGGTCTATGCGCTGGCGGGCCTGTTCTGCGCCATCGCCGGCTGGGTGATGATCGGCCGCTTCGGCTCGGTGTCGCCCTCGGCCTCGACCGGCGTGCTCGGCAACATCCAGTCCATCACCGCGGTGGTGATCGGGGGCATCTCGCTCTTCGGCGGGCGCGGCTCGATCCTGGGGATGTTCTTCGGCGCCCTGATTGTCGGTGTGTTCGAACTTGGTCTCCGGATGCTCGGGACCGACCCGCAATGGACCTATCTCCTGATCGGCGCGCTCATCATCGGCGCCGTGGCGATCGACCAGTGGATCAGAAAGGCTTGATCGATGACCCAACCTATCCTCATGGGCCGCAACCTGGTGAAGCGCTACGGCAAGGTCACCGCGCTGGACCACTGCGACTTCGACCTGATGCCCGGCGAGATCCTCGCGGTCATCGGTGACAACGGCGCCGGCAAGAGCTCTCTGATCAAGGCAATCTCGGGCGCGATCATCCCCGACGCCGGCGAAATCTACCTGGACGGCAAGCAGATCCACTTCAGGACCCCGATCGAGGCGCGGGATGCGGGCATCGAGACGGTGTACCAGCAGCTCGCCATGTCGCCGGCCCTGTCGATCGCCGACAACATGTTCATGGGCCGCGAACTCCGCCTGCCGGACTGGCGCGGCAAGTACCTGCGCCAGCTCGACCGCGCCCGGATGGAGAAGTTCGCCCGCGACAAGCTGACGGAGCTTGGGCTGATGACGATCCAGAACATCAACCAGGCGGTCGAGACCCTGTCGGGCGGCCAGCGCCAGGGGGTCGCGGTGGCCCGTGCCGCGGCCTTCGGGTCGAAGGTGGTGATCCTTGACGAGCCCACCGCGGCGCTTGGCGTCAAGGAAAGCCGGAAGGTTCTGGAACTGATCCAGGACGTGCGGCGCCGGGGCATGCCGATCATCCTGATCAGCCACAACATGCCCCATGTGTTCGAGGTCGCCGACCGGATCCACATCCACCGGCTGGGCAAGAGGCTTTGTGTGATCCGCCCGCAGGACTATACCATGTCCGACGCGGTGGCCTTCATGACCGGCGCCAAGCTGCCCGATCAGGTCCAGGCGGCCTGATCCGACAGGGACCGCACCCCCTGGTGAAAGCTGCGGAACAGACGAAGGCGGCCGGCATGGTGGTCGGCCGCTTCCTCCCCCGGCACGAAGCTGCGGGCGATCTCGGGCGCGACGGCCACCTCGTCCAGCCGCGCCGCCCCGGCGGCGACCATGGCCAGCCGCGCCGCCCCAAGGGCCGGTCCGGTCTCGGCCCCGGCGCCGCGGTGGACCGGGGTCCCCAGCACGTCGGCCAGGGTCTGCAGCAGCAGGTCGCTGCGCGCCCCGCCCCCGACCACCAGCGGATCAGCAAAGACGACGCCCGCCTCGCGCAGCGCGGCGGCGCCATCGGCGAAGGAATAGGCTACCGCCTCGACCACGCCGCGCATCATGTCGCCCCGGGTGGTGGCGTTGCCCAGCCCGTAGAACCCGCCGCGCAGGTCCGGATCGCCATGGGGCGTCCGCTCGCCGGTGAGATAGGGCAGGAACAGCGGCGGCCGGGTCGCCACGGCCGCCTCCTCCAGCAGCGTGCCCACCGGTGCGCCCGCCATCTCGGCGAACCACGCCAGCGGCCGCGCCCCGTTCAGCAGCGCGGCAATCTCCAGCCACAAGTCAGGCACGCAATGGGCAAAGGCATGGATCAGGTGAACCGGCGCAGGGCGGTAATGCCGGCTGGCGACCAGAAGCTGCCCCGAGGTGCCGATCGAGATCAGCGCCCGGCCGGCCTGCACCACACCGGCCCCGACCGCCCCGGCCGCCGCATCGCCGCCGCCCACCGCCACCGGCACGCCTGCCGGCAGCCCCAGTTCGGCCGCGGCCGCGGCGGACAGCGTGCCGCCGGTCTCGGTGCCCTCGCGCACCTCGGGCAGGACGCCGGGCGCGATGTTCCCCAGGGCCACCAGCTCGGGCGACCAGCGCCGCCGCGCCACGTCCAGCATCAGCATCCCCGATGCCTCGCACATGTCGGTGACCGCCGTGCCATGCAGCTTCAGGGCAAGGTAGTCCTTGGCGGCGACCACATGCACCGTACGGGCCAGCAGCCCGGGCTCGTGCCGGGCCAGCCAGACCAGCTTCGGGAGCGTGAAGCCCGGCATCGCCGGCACCCCGGCGATCCCGGCCAGGGCCGGACAGTCCCGCGCCAGCCCGGCACATTCGACGACCGCGCGGTTGTCGTTCCACAAGATCGCCGGGCGGAGCGGCTCGTGCCCGACGCCCAGACAGACCGCGCCATGCATCTGGCCCGAAAGACCGAGTCCCGCCACTGCGCCCCATTCCGTGGGGTAGGCGGCGCCGAGCCGGGCACAGCCCTCGACCAGGGCCGCCCACCAGTCACGCGGCTCCTGTTCCGACCAGCCGGCCCGCGGCGTGTTGGTCCGCAGCGGCAGCGACACCGTCGCGTGGGTGCGCTGCCCGTCCGGCGTCATCAGGATCTTGAGAGCCGAGGTGCCGAGATCAATGCCCAGAAACATGGTGCTGCGGCCTCCCCTCCCGTGGCGCTGCCGAAGCCGGCTTCCCATATCGCCGCTCCGATGTCACGCCCGCCGGCGGCCCGGCGCCGCAAGGCGCCCGACGATGCAGGTGCGGCAACCTGTTGCCGCACTGCCGCATGCGTCAACCTTTTCAGCCGCAGCCTTGCGCGAGGCCATCAGAAAGTCACATTCATCGCAAGGAAGTCATTCCGGGGAGGCCGGTCATGAAATGTCCGCTCGATGGGACGCCGCTCGCCACGACCGAGCGCTGCGGGGTCGAGATCGACTATTGTCCCAACTGCCGGGGTGTCTGGCTCGACCGGGACGAACTCGAGCGCATCATTGAACGCTCGATCGCGCAGGCCGCTCCGGCGAAGGCGCAGATCGACCCGACCAAGCCGGCCTATGCCGCCGGCCGCGGCACACCGCTGGCGCACGAGATAAGCCGGCGTCGCCACCGCGACACCTTTCTTGACGATCTCTTCGACTTCTGACGTTCCCGGCCCGCCCGTCGGGGCGCGTACCGGACCGTCAGGAAGACACGGTCACTTCGGGCCGGCGAAGTACCAGGCGACGAAGCCGATCACCGGCAGGATGGCGACCAGCAGCACCCACAGCACCTTGGTGCCGGTTTCTGCGCTGGAGTTGATGATCTTCACGATCGCATAGACATCGGCGATGAAGACGATCAGGCCAAGAAGGAAACTCATCTGCAACTCCTGGTGCACGGGACAGCAACGCTCTGGAGAAAAAGATAGCGCGCGTCTTTGGCGAAGCGAGGCGCGCATCGACGCAGATGTGTTACGGCCGGTCCGTCCGGAGCAGCCAGGCCGGGAAAATCTGGTGGAGCCGAGGGGGATCGAACCCCTGACCTCGTCATTGCGAACGACGCGCTCTCCCAACTGAGCTACGACCCCACTGGCGCGTGGATATGCGCAGGTTGGCACGGTCCGTCAAGGGGTGTCGTCCTGCCGGATTCGATGGCCTGCCTCGGCGCGGATGTGGGGTCGGGACCGACTGGAAGCGCTGCCGCTGGGCCGGCTCCGGGCTTTCCCCGATGTCCCTTGTGGCCTATGGCTGGCGGCGCCAAGCCGGCCCCGAACGGCCCGAACGGCCCCGCATCGCCCTCCCCGGGGGAGGGCGACCCGGAACCGCCGGAAGGCCATCGCGGGGCCACAACCACGACAGGAAGGACCAAGATGCTGATCCGATTCCCCCTTGCCGCCCTGACCGCTGCCGGGCTGATCCTCACCCCGCTGGCCCTGCACGCACAGACCACCACGCCGGCGCCTGCCGCCCCGTCGCCCACGGCCCAGGAGGCCGCCGATGCCGTGAAGGCCGCCGGCGAGGCCGCGACCGGCGCCGCCGCCGAAGCCGCGGGTGCCGCGGTCGAAGGCGCCGAAGGCGCTGCGCGGACCCTGGGCGAGAAGCTGCAGGGCGCCGCCGGAAAGGCCAAGGAAGCTGCCGACGCGGCGAAGGCGGCCGCTGCCGCCGCCGCAGTGGCCGCGAAGACCGCCGCGGACCAGGTTGCCGCCGACGCCCGCAACATCGCCGAGAACGCCACCACCGTGGTCGGTCTCGACGGCCAGCCCTTTCAGCTCGACGGCGACACGGTGCTGTCCAGCAGCCTGACCGGCAAGACAGTCACCACCAGCGACGGCGCCGAGGCCGGAACGATCAGCGACCTGATCATCTCGCTGGACGGACGGGTCGAGGGGATCATCCTGAACATGGGTGGCTTCATGGGCTATGGCGGGCGCAACGTCGCCGTGGGCGTCGACCGGCTGCAGATCCGGGAAGTGATCGCCGGCGTGCCGCAGCTCGAGATCGACGCGACCAAGGCCGCCCTGGAGGCGACCCCGGACTTCGCCCCGGTCAAGGCGCCGTAACGACGCCCGCCGGACCCGGCCGCCGCCGCCCTGGCACCGCCGGGGTCGCCGGCAGGCCGGGGACCGCCGGCCACCGGGCCGCAGCATTGCGCGCCCCGGCCAGCGATCTTGCCGCCGCAAGGGAACCGGAACCCACCTCACGCGCGTTGGTCCGGTGAGGTCCAACCGGAAAGGTTCCGCATGCCGCGCCCGAGCCGACTCGCCGCGCTGATCGCGGCCGCAACGACTCTCGCACCGCTTGTCCTGTCGGCGCAGGAAACGACGCTTCCGGGCGAGGCTATCCGCCGCGCAACCGAGGCGGCGGAACAAGGCGGGACCGGGGTCGCGACACCCGACGGCGAACCCGCCCGAACGCTTGGCGAGCGGCTTCAGGATGCCGCGGAAATGGCCCGCGACGCCGCTGCCGAGGCGATCGGCGCAAGCCCCACGTCCCCCGCGCCCGATGGCGCGGCACCGGACGCGCCTCCGGCAGGCGTGCCGGCAACTCCGGTCGGCGGGGTCGGTCTGGATGGCCGCCGATTCCTTCTGGCTGGCGAAACCGTCCTGTCCGGCGCCGTGCTTGGCCATCCGGTGATGACCAGCGACGGGGTCGAGGCGGGCACGATCCGCGACCTGATCCTCTCGCGGGACCTGCGGGTCGAAGGGATCGTGCTGAACACCGGCGTGCCGGGCGTGGGTGGCCGGAACATCGCCATCGGCGCCGACCGCCTGCTGGTCCGCGACGTGGTGTCGGGCGTCCCGAGGCTCGAAGTTTCCGCAACCAAAGCAGCGCTCGACACGACACCGGACTTCGCTCCGGGGACCGCCCCCTAACGCCCGGCCCAGCCGGCGGCTGCCGGCGCGCTTCTCAGGCTGCCAGCGCGCCGCGAAATTGATTTCACCGGCCCGGCCGCATCCCGCGGACCGGCCAAATACCAAGGAGACGACCATGTCACGCAGACTTCTGGCCTTGGCTTTCACCGCCGTGTTGCTGCCCTCCCTCCCGGCCCTTGCCGCGCCGGACCCGGTTTCGGAAGTGATCGTGGCGGTCGATCTGGGTGCCGTGACCAATACCACCGCAGCCAAGCATTTTGCGACGCTGGATGCCGACCTGAAGAACGCTCTGATGACCCGCCTCGTCGACCGCATCGGGCCGAACGGCCTGAAGATCGAAGTCGACATCTCCGAAGTCGAATTGAGCAACTTCTATCAGGAGGCCTTCAACACCGCCGACACCCGGCTCGTCGGGCAGGTCAACGTCTCGCACCTGACCGACAACACCGACTTCGCCTCGTACGAGCTGGCGATCGGGGTGAATGACATGACGCCGCTCGCCTCGGCTGACACGACGCAGATGACCCCGGCGCAGAGCAGCGACAAGTATTATGCCGCCTTGATCGGTGCCTTTGCCGACGCGGTGGTGAAGCGGCTCGGCGATTGAGACCCCCGTCCCGTTGGCCGCCTGCCCGGCCCGCAAGCGCGCCGACCCCGCGCCAGGCGGGACCGGCACAACCGACGCCACGTGTCTAGCGGTTGATCTCCACGAGCAGGACCCACGAGTCCAGCGTGGCCTTCCCGACCGCGAGGAGGAGGCCAAGGGCAAGGACGTCTAGCGCCCGTGGCGATCCGGCGAGAAGCATCGCGCCTCCGGCAAGACAGGGCGCAAGCGCGACCTGCAGAAGCAGCACGGACAGCCAGGCGACCCGGCGAAGCTTGCCGGTCATGGTCCTGAAAAGGCCGCGCGACAGAAGGAGCGTCCAGACCCAGGCCACGGCGCCAGCGGCAGGAATCTGTTGCCCAAGCGAACGGGCGATCTCGTCGGGCATGAGCGCGACAGACCGCCGGCAATTCACCAGCACAAGCAGGATGAGCGCGATCTCCGCGCGCTTGGGAAGCGCCGGGTCGGCGAGGATTTGCGACAGGTTCAACGAAAGCGCTACAAAGAGGAGGCCGAGAAGCGCGGCCACCGCGGCAAGTTGGGCAGCGAAGAACGGGGCCCAGGCCTCCAGCGTCGACTCGAAGCCGCTCACCCCTGCCGTCCGCGCCGACGAACTCCGCCCGCGCGCGCTGCCCGGGGCGGCCCGCCTTCGACCGGCCCGCGGCGCCCACCGCTGCCTCCACCGCCTCATCGACAGACTGCCGCGCCAGCGGGTCGTCGTGGATGGCAAGGTCCACCGCTTCCAGCCGCTTGACCTCGTCGCGCAGCCGCGCCGCCTCCTCGAACTCCAGGTTCTCGGCGGCCTTGCGCATGGCTGTCCTCAGCCCGTCCAGATGCGCCTGCAGGTTGGCGCCGACCAGCGGCGTGTCGACCCGCGCGGTGACCCGCGCCATGTCGGTGTCGCCCTTCCAGAGGCCCGACAGGATGTCCTCGACGTTCTTGCGGATCGTCAGCGGCGTGATGCCGTGCGCCTCGTTGTAGGCGACCTGCTTCTGGCGCCGCCGCTCGGTCTCGCCGATGGCGCGTTCCATCGACCCGGTGACGCGGTCGGCATACATGATCACCCGCCCCTCGACGTTCCGCGCCGCCCGGCCGATGGTCTGGATCAGCGAGGTCTCGGAGCGCAGGAAGCCTTCCTTGTCGGCATCCAGGATCGCCACCAGCCCGCATTCCGGGATGTCCAGTCCTTCCCGCAGCAGGTTGATCCCCACCAGAACGTCGAAGGCGCCAAGGCGCAGGTCGCGCAGGATCTCGATCCGCTCGATCGTGTCGATGTCGGAATGCATGTAGCGCACCCGCACGCCCTGCTCGTGCAGGTATTCGGTCAGATCCTCGGCCATCCGCTTGGTCAGCACCGTGACCAGCACCCGCTGGGCCTTCAGCGCCGCCTGGCGGATCTCGTCCAGCAGGTCGTCGACCTGGGTCTTGACCGGGCGAATTTCGATCTGCGGGTCCACCAGCCCGGTGGGCCGGATCACCTGCTCCACGAAGACGCCGCCGGACTGTTCCAGCTCCCACGCCGCCGGCGTGGCCGAGACGAACACCGATTGCGGCCGCATCGCGTCCCATTCCTCGAACTTCAGCGGCCGATTGTCGGTGCAGGAGGGCAGCCGGAAGCCGTGTTCGGCCAGGGTGAACTTGCGCCGGAAGTCGCCCCGGTACATGCCGCCGATCTGCGGCACCGAGACGTGGCTTTCATCGGCGAAGACGATGGCGGTGTCGGGGATGAATTCGAACAGCGTCGGCGGCGGCTCGCCCGGGGCGCGCCCGGTCAGATAGCGGGAATAGTTCTCGATCCCGTTGCAAACCCCGGTCGCCTCGAGCATCTCCAGATCGAACTGGGTGCGCTGTTCCAGCCGCTGCGCCTCCAAGAGCTTCCCCTCGCCCACCAGCTGGTCCAGTCGCTGGCGCAGCTCGGCCTTGATCTGTTTCACCGCCTGCTGCATCGTCGGGCGCGGCGTGACGTAGTGCGAGTTCGCGTAGATGCGGATCTTGTCGAAGCTGTCGGTCTTCGCCCCGGTCAGCGGGTCGAATTCGGTGATCGCCTCCAGATCCTCGCCGAAGAAGGAAAACCGCCAGGCGCGATCCTCAAGATGCGCCGGCCACAGTTCGATCACGTCGCCCCGGACCCGGAAACAGCCGCGCTGGAAGGCGGCATCGTTGCGGCGGTACTGTTGGGCAACCAGCTCGGCGATCACCTTGCGCAGGTCATAGGGGCGCCCCGCCACCAGATCCTGGGTCATCGCCGAATAGGTCTCGACCGAGCCGATGCCATAGATACAGGACACCGAGGCGACGATGATCACGTCGTCGCGCTCCAGCAGCGCCCGGGTGGCCGAATGGCGCATCCGGTCGATCTGCTCGTTGATCTGGGATTCCTTCTCGATATAGGTGTCGGTCCGCGCCACATAGGCCTCGGGCTGGTAATAGTCGTAGTAGCTGACGAAATACTCGACCGCGTTGTCCGGGAAGAACGACTTGAACTCGCCGTAAAGCTGCGCGGCCAGGGTCTTGTTCGGGGCAAGGATGATCGCCGGGCGCTGGGTCTCCTCGATCAGCTTGGCCATGGTGAAGGTCTTGCCGGTGCCGGTCGCCCCCAGCAGGACCTGGTTGCGCTCGCCGTCGAGCAGGCCGCGGGCCAGTTCCGCGATGGCGCGCGGCTGGTCGCCGGCGGGTTCGAAATCGGCCTTCATCACGAAGCGCCGGCCGCCTTCCAGCTTCTCGCGCCGCCCGTCCAGAGCGGGGACGTGAACCTCGGGCATCTGCTTCGGCGAGTTGTTGTGCATCGGGGCCTCCTGCCGCTTCTGCCGAGATATGACCGCACAGGCTTGCGGTTCAAGCGCCGCGGCATTTCCGTGTGCGCACGAAGCCCCCGGGCCGGGGGCCCGGAACGGCTTCCGGGAGCGCGATCCCGGGGCTCGATCCGGGGTGCGCGCCGGGATGCGCGCCGGCACTCGACCTCCGGTTGCCGGACCGACTCCCCGGACCGATCCCCGCCGGGAAAATGATTCGGGAAGCCTGCCACAACCTGCGCGGCCCGTGACCCGGATCCTGACGGCAGGGGCGAAAAATGCCAATCTCAGGTTGTCGTGACTGCGGCAAATTGGGCTTGAAGGCCGGGGAGCGTTAACCATATTCTGATATCAGTGCGCAAGGGGATCCCTTGCCGGCGCCCTTCGACGTTAACCCTCGCTCCTGGCGACGCCCGTAGGTCCACTTGCGCACATTGTCCCATGTCCTGCCCGCGCCTTGCCGCTTCCGCGTCGTGGCGTCTCCGTGCTAGACCGAGGCACGCCGCCGTCAGGCTAGGAGACCGGAATGCAAGCCAGACTCTACCGTCCCGCGAAGACCGCCATGTCCTCGGGCATGGCCAAGACCCGGCTGTGGGTGCTGGAATACGCGCCGCAGTCGCCCCGGGACGTGGATCCGCTGATGGGCTGGACCGGATCGTCGGACATGGCCAGCCAGGTCCGCCTGCGCTTCGGCACCAAGGAGGAAGCCCTGCGCTATTGCGAGGAAAACGGCATCCAGGCCGTGGTGCAGGATGATCACGCCCGCAAGCCGAACATCCGCGCCCGGGGTTATGGCGAGAACTTCGTCCCCGACCGCCGCGCGCCCTGGACCCACTGAACCGGCCGTCGCCGGTGGCCCGGCCCCGGCGGTCCCCGACTGACCTGCCACCGCAGCGGCCCCATACCGGCCGTCGCGCAGAGCGCGGGAAACCTACCTGACGGCAGGTCGGCTTTGCCGCGTCGCAGGGGCCGATGCCGGCGAAACACCCCGGCAGCCCCGCCCTTCGGTCGCACCCGTTATTCCGATGCGATCGAGCCCCCTCAGCGCCAGGGCCCGCCCGAATCCCGCCGCCCCGCCTCGGGCATCGACGACCGGCGCAGTGGGATCGTCTCGACCGGGGGCGCCCCGTGCATCACTGCCGCCATCGCCTTCAGCTTCGCGACCCGGTTCTCGGTCGCGGGATGGGTCGCGAAGAGGTTGTCCACCTTGGTGGCGTGCAACGGGTTGATGATGAACATATGAGCCGTGGCCGGATTGCGCTCGGCCGCCGGATAGTCGATCCGGCCCGCCGCGCGCTGGATCCCTTCCAGGGCCGAAGCCAGCCAAAGCGGGTTGCGGCAGATCTCGGCGCCGATCCGGTCGGCCTCGTATTCCCGGCTGCGCGAGATCGCCATCTGCACGATCGCCGCCGCCAGCGGGGCCAGGACCAGCATCAGGACAGAAGCCAGCCCGCCGCCCTTCCGGTCCCGGTTGGAGCCGGGAAGGATGGCCAACCGCGCCAGCATCCCGATCGCCCCGGCGAAGGTCGCCGTCACCGTCATGATCGCGGTGTCGTGGTTGCGGATATGGGCCAGCTCATGGGCAATGACCCCGGCGACCTCCTGGCGGCTCAACCGCTGCAGCAGTCCTGTGGTTACCGCCACCGCCGCGTGCTGCGGGCTGCGTCCGGTGGCGAAGGCGTTGGGCTGGTCGGTCTCGATCACATAGACCGCCGGGATCGGCATGTCGGCGTTGCGCGCCAATTCCGCCACCAGCGTCACCAGCCCGGAATCGCTACCCGTCACTGGCCGGGCATTGTGCATCCGGAGCACCATCCGGTCCGAGTTCCACCAGGTCAGGGCGTTCATCAGCCCGGCAACCACCAGTGCCATCAGCGCGCCGCTGCTGCCGCCGATCAGATAGCCCAGCCCCATGAACAAGGCGGACATTGCCGCCATCAGAATCGCCGTGCGCGTATAGCCCATGGCCGCCCCCCTTCCCGTGCCCCGGCGCACAATATGGGCAAGGCCTGCGTCGCAGGCAACGCCCCCGAAAGGCGGCACCCGTGGCGAGGGCGCCCGATCAGGGTCCGATGAAAGTCCGATGAAAGTCCGGCGCTATTCCGATCCCGCGCAGCCGGCCAGATCGCCGAACTTCGCTTCCAGATAGTCCAGCAGCGGGGCCTCGTCCGGCTCGGCCCCGATGGCATGGCGGATCGTGTCGGCGCCGAATCTCAATGCCCCGAAACGCCGCAGCCGCGTCGTCAGCCAGTCGGTCACCGCCGTGGTGTCACCGCCCGCCAGATCGGCGTCCATCGTCCCGACATCGGCCTGCAAAGCCTTGAAAAGGCAAGCAGCGTAGACATTGCCCAAGGTGTAGGTCGGGAAATAGCCGAACAGGCCGACCGGCCAGTGAACATCCTGCAGCACCCCCAGCGAGGCCTTCGGCACCGCCACGCCGAAATCCTTCAGGAAGCGCGCATTCCACGCCGCCTCAAGGTCGGGCACGGCCAGGCTGCCGCCGATCAGCGCGCGTTCCAGATCGAAGCGCATCAGCACATGCAGGTTGTACTGCACCTCATCCGACTCCGTCCGGATGAAGCCCGGATGCACCCGGTTGACGGTGGCATAGAAAGTCTCGCGATCTCCGGCACTTCCGGCGCCAAATTCATCCTCCATCCGGGCGTGGAGCCAGCCGCAGAAGGCGCGTCCCCGGCCCAGCTGGTTCTCGAACAGCCGGCTCTGGCTCTCATGCACCGCCATCGAGGCGCCGCGCCCGATCGGCGTCAGCGCGAAGGCCGGGTCCACCTGCTGCTCGTAGGTGGCGTGGCCAACCTCGTGAATCGTCGAATAGAAACAGTTGAACGGGTCGGCCGGGTCGGTCCGGGTGGTGATCCGCACATCCGCCCCCGAGCCGGACGAGAACGGATGCACCGCCTTGTCAATCCGGCCCCGGTCGAAGTCATAGCCGAACGCCCGCGCCACCTCGCCGGCCAGCCGAACCTGCCGCGCCTCGTCGAAATGTCCATTTAGCGCAGCGGGTTGCTGGGCGTTCATCACCTTGTCGCGCAAGCCCACCAGCCGCGGGCGCAGGGCACCGAACATCGCCTCTAACCCCGCCGCGCTGGCGCCGGGCTCGTAATCCTGCAACAGCGCGTCGTAAAGGTCGCCGCCATCGGCCAGCGCCGCCGCCTCCTCGCACTTCAGGGCGACCACCTCGGCCAGCCTCGGCGCAAAGGCGGCGAAGTCGTTTGCCGCCCGGGCCGCGGCCCATTCCCCCTGCGCCACGCTGGTCACCCGCGCCAGCGCCGCCGCCAGGTCGCCCGGCACCCGCGTCGCCCGGTCGAAGCCGCGGCGGATCTCGCGCAGCTGCGCCGCCGTCACCGCATCGTCCGGTGCGCCGGCCGCGTCCAGCCAGGCGCCGATCCGCGGGTCGCTGCGGCGGGTGTGCAGCACCCGCTCGATCGCCGCCATCTCCTCGCCGCGCTGCCCGGCGGCTCCGCGGGGCATCACCGTCTCCTGGTCCCAGCCCAGCCGGCCGGCCACGGAAGCCAGCGCCTCGGTCTCGCGCACGAAGGCCATCAGGTCTGCTGTCGGGTCGCTCACCGGTTGCTCCTCAGGTTCTGGGACAGGGGATACTGGCTCAGGAAGCGGGCGCGCAGGATCAGCACCCAGAGCGCCACCGCGCCCAGCTGGTGCAGGATCGCCAGCGGCAGGGGCGCGCCGTGCAGCACGGTGGCGATGCCGATGCCGACCTGCGCGGCCAGCATCGCCGCCAGCCAGTCAAAGGCCCGCGCCGTGGTCCGGTAGGCCGATTTCCGGCCGCGCCACCAGACCACCAGCCCGAACACGAAGACCAGATAGCCGAGGCTGCGGTGCAGGAACTGCACCAGACCGGCATTCTCGAACAGGTTGCGCCAGGCCGGGGTCAGGCGGAAGGCATCGGGCGGGAAGACCTGCCCGGCCATCAACGGCCATTCCGGGAAGGCCCGGCCGGCATCGATCCCCGCCACCAGCGCGCCCAGCAGGATCTGCAGCAGCGCCAGGTGCAGCAGCCCGGTGGTCATCCCGAACAGCTTGGCCTCGCGGAACCGCCGCGCCGTCATCAGCGCGGGTTCGGGCCGCGACAGCAGGAAGATGTCCCAGGCGATCAGGCCAAGGATGGTGAAGGCCAGCCCCAGATGCACCGCCAGCCGATAGGACTGGACATCGGTCCGCCCCCCGCCCAGCCCCGAGGACACCATCCACCAGCCGATCGCGCCCTGCGCCGCGCCAAGAAGGCCCAGCACGAACAGCCGCCCGGTCCAGCCCGGCGGCACCTTCCGGGCCACCAGGAAGCCCAGGAAGCCCAGCCCCCAGACCAGACCGATCACCCGGCCCAGCTGGCGGTGGCCCCATTCCCACCAGTAGATCGACTTGAACGATTCCAGCGTCATCTGGCTGTTCTGCAGCGCGAATTCCGGCGTGGACCGGTACTTGTCGAACTCGGCCTGCCAGCCGGCGGCGTCCATCGGCGGCAGCGCGCCGGTGACCGGGCGCCATTCGGTGATGGCAAGGCCGCTGTCGGTCAGACGGGTCAGCCCGCCCACCACGATCATCGCCACCACCAGCAGGAACAGCACCACGAGCCAGGACCGGATGCCCAGCCGCGCGCCCCCCCGGCCGCGGTCGATCAGCCCGCCGGCCGGGCGCACCGGGGCTGCCTTGGCACCGCCCACCTCCTCGAAGATGCTGCGCTTCTTCTCGCTCATCGGAACCTCCGGCCCGGTTCGGGCTTTCGTCAGCTTCGGGTCTCGCCGCCGCGGTCACGCCAGCGCACCATCTGCCGCATGACCCCGTGCAGGATCTGCACATCCGACCGGGTCAACGGCATCCGCGACCAGAGGTTGCGCAGGTTCGTCTTCATGTGGGCCGCCTTCAGCTCGGGATAGAAGAACCCGGCGGCGTCCAGTTGCGTCTCGTAGTGTTCGGCCAGCTTCTCGACCTCGACCGCGCTGGCCCAGTCGGCCCCGGCCATCTCGACCATGGGCGCGGGCACTCCGGCGGCGTGGCGGCGCCATTCATAGGCCACCAGCAGCACGCACTGGGCAAGGTTGAGCGAGGCGAAGTCCGGGTTGACCGGGACCGAGATGATGGCATTGGCCCGGGCGATGTCGTCATTCTCCAGCCCGGCGCGCTCCGGCCCGAACAGGACGGCGATGCGCTCGCCGGCCGCGGCGCGCGCCGCGGCCTCGGCCATGGCGGCCTCGGGGGACAGGACCGGCTTGGTCAGGCCCCGAGTGCGCGCCGTGGTGGCCAGCACCCAGTGGCAGTCGGCGACCGCCGCGTCGGTGGTGTCGGCGAACTGGGCGTCGTCCAGCAGCCGGCCGGCCCCGCTGGCCATCGCCACCGCCTTGGGGTTCGGCCAGCCGTCCCGGGGCGCCACCAGCCGCATCCGGTCGCAGCCGAAGTTCCACATCGCCCGCGCCGCGGCGCCGATGTTTTCGCCCATCTGCGGGCGCACGAGCACGAAGGCGGGCGAAAGCGGAGTCGTCACCATGGCCGCGGTCTAAGGCCAATGCCCGCAAAGGGCAATCGCCCCCCGGCCGGCAGGCTTGCCGGGCGCGCGCGCAGAGGTTAGCACAGGCGAAAGACCAAGACCGAGGCCAGGATGACCGCGCCGGACCGCCCGCAGATCTATCTCGTGACGCCGCCCGATCCCGACCGCGAGGGCTGGGATGACAGCCTGTCGTCGGTGCTCGATCAGGTTGCGGTGGCCTGCCTCAGGCTCAGGATGGCAACACTGGACGAGGACCGCATCCTGCGCACCGCCGACCGGCTGCGCGAACTGGTCCATGCCCGCGACGTGCCGCTGGTGATCGAGGATCACTTCGGCCTTGTGGAACGGCTGGGGCTGGACGGGGTCCACCTGACCGACGGGTCGCGCTCGGTGCGCAAGGTCCGCAAGGCGCTTGGCGACGATGCCATCATCGGCGCCTATTGCAGCGCGTCCCGCCACGACGGGATGAACGCGGGCGAGATGGGCGCGGACTATGTCGCCTTCGGCCCGGCCGGGGCCACCGCGCTGGGCACCGGCGAGCGGGCCGGGCGCGATCTTTTCGCCTGGTGGTCCGAGATGATCGAGCTTCCGGTCGTCGCCGAAGGCGCGCTCGACCCCGCGACCGTGGCCGAACTGGAATCGGTCACCGACTTCTTCGCCTTCGGCGAGGAGATCTGGCGCACCGGGGATCCGGCCGCGGCGCTGAAGTCGCTGATGGCGGAGATGGGCTGAGCGGCGCGACGGCGCCTCAGCCGGCGGCAAGCGGCGTCGCGACGCCTTCGCGCACCAGCGCCTCGGTCTGCGCCGCCAGTTCCTTGCGGCCGGGGAAATCCGAGACCTTCAGCGGCGGGTGGTAGACCACCGTGACGCGCCCCTGCTTCGGCGCCGCCAGCACCTTCAGGAGATGCGGCGCGAAGTCCATACCGCCCCACCAGCCGTAGAAGCGCGGGTCCTGGCCCTCCGGCGCGGTGTAGGCGACGCTGACCGGCTGGACCCAGATCTCGTCCCTGAGCGCGGGATCGAAGAAGGCGGCGAACAGCGTCGGCTTGAACGGCAGCACGCGGCGGCCGTCGGTGCTGGTGCCCTCGGGGAAGAACAGCAGCTTGTGGCCGGCCCGCAGCCGGGCGATGAACAGCTCGCGCTGCGCCG
>JBGAOK010000020.1:0-43230 GCA_044221805.1 Meridianimarinicoccus sp. | reverse complement strand
GCCGGACCCCCGCGACCGGCACCCGGGAGCATCGGGCTGGCGGTCCCTGGCCCTCGGTCCCGCAGCCGAAGACTTGTCCCCTTCGTCGAAGGCGACGGGGCGATATGCGATATGCGATATGCGATGATGCACTGTGTGTGGTATGGAACAGGAACGATCCGACGTGACCTGTCCCGAGGACAACCCGATGCGCAACCGACTGATTTCCCTCGTCACCTGCGCCCTTCTCGGCCTCGCCTTCGCCGCGCCCCAGGCGCAGGCGCAGTCGAAGACGACGATCCAATTCAAGGCCGGCAACGACAACGCCGCCGCGACCGGGAAGATCAAGGGCAACGGCTACGCCGACTACATCCTTGGCGCGAAGAAGGGCCAGACCCTGTCGGTCGCACTCTCGGTCGACAAGACTGACGGCAACGGCACGATCTACTTCAACATCCTGCCGCCTGGCAGCCAGGGCGAGGCGATCTTCAACGGCTCGTTGGGCGGCGATTTCGGCTCGGTCACGCTGCCGAAATCGGGGGACTACACGGTCCGGGTCTATCTGATGGGCAACGACGCCGATACCGGCAAGACCGTCAGCTATACCCTGTCGGTCACCATCATGTAGGCAGCGGCGCCTCCGGCCCCGACCGGAGCGCAGGACGTCCAAGGTAGACAAACGTGCATCGCCTGCTTCCGATCCTCGCAATGCTGGGCGCCATCCTGCTGGCCGGGCCCGCATCGGCTCAGGACATCCGCACCGAACGGGTGCATTTCCCCGCTGGCGCCACCGGCACCAGCCTCAAGGGCACGATCACCGGCTACCAGTCGGTCTCATACATGGTCGGGGCCGAGGCCGGACAGACCCTGACGGTGAGCCTGAGCCCGTCGAACCTTGCCACCTATTTCAACGTCTATGCGCCCGGCAGCGGCCCCGGCGACGCGGCCTTGGCCAACAGCAGTCTGACCGGCGGCTTCGTGCCCGACCTGAACCGCTTCGCCGGCACGCTGCCGTCGTCGGGCGGGTATACCGTGTCGGTCTACATGGTCCGCGCCGCTGCGCGGCGGGACGAGCGGTCGGACTACACCCTTGACATCAGCGTCACCGGATCGACCGGGGCGGCAGTGACTGGGGTGACCGGGGACCACGCCGACGGGTTTGCCGGCGGGCCGGATTTCTTCCAGGTCCGCACCGCTGGCGGGGCGCCGCTCAATCTTCGGTCCGGACCGACGACCGGCGCGGGCGTGGTTGCGGCGCTTCCCGATGGCACCGGCCTGCGCAATCTCGGCTGCCGCATGGCCGAAGGCCGGCGCTGGTGCCATGTGGCGACCCTGGCCGACCCGGGAGACGAGGGTTGGGCGGCGGATGATTTCCTGGTCGAGGGCGACGGCAGCACGCCGGCCGTCGCCGCCGGGCCCGCGACCGCCGTCGCACCGGCCGGCGAGCCGGGCGGCACAACGACCGCAGCCGTCCACTTTCCGGCCGGCGCCTCGGGAACCACGCTGGACGGCGCCCTCGCATCCGGCGAATCCCGCCGCTATGTCCTTGGCGCCAGGAACGGCCAGTTCCTTTATGTCACCGTCGATACACGCGATCCACTGGTCGAATACCAAATCTTCAACCCCGACCAATCCTTCCTGCTCGACCGGATCGGCGCCGGCACGCCCTATCGCGGCCAGCTCTGGCAATCGGGCGCGCATGTCATCGAGATCATAAATCGCGGCACCGGCAGCGCCCGGTACAGCGTGACGTTCGGTATCGAGTAGCCATGGGTTCGACGCGGCTCGGCGCGCGCCAGCCGACGATCCAAGCCAACAGATCAGGGAGAGGGATGGAATGACCCGGATGATTGCCTATGCCGCCTGCGCGGCCGCACTGACCGTCCTTGGCGGATGCATCGAGGAAACCGGCGGCACCACGGTTTCGAGCGGCACGCCCAGCCTGGCCGAACAGGGCTGCCTGCGTGACGTGACCCGCGTGACCAACAACCCGGACGTGGTGATGCTGTCGTCGAGCTTCTCCCAGGCCGGCACCGAGGTCATCGTGGGCGTGGGCGAGCAGCGGGCCCGCTGGCGCTGCATCGGGTACAGCGACGGCACCACGGCCGGCATCGAGTCCCTGACCGACGAAGGCGCTCTCTGAGCACGGCGGGAGCCGGTCCCGCCGGCTCCCCCGACGCGTGACCCGGCCCCTGCGGGCCTGACCTTCGGAAAGCGAGTGCGGAGATGGGAAAGGTCGTCACCGGCCTGATCGGCCTTGTGGTCGGAGCGGTGCTCGGACTTGTGGCTGCGGCCAGTCTGGGCGGCGGCGCCATGATGGGGGCCGGCGTCGCCGCCGGCCTGTCGGCCGGGATCTGCTCGGTGGTGAAGGCGGCCCAGGACGAAGGGATCATGAGTGCAGGACAGGTCGATCAGGTCCTGTCCCGCGCCGCAGCCGACCTTGGTGGCAAGCTGGAGCTTGCCGAAGGCGAGCAGATCGTCGGTGCCGCGGCGGAGTGCCAGAAGGTTCTCGACGCCCTAGCAAAGCATAGCACCCGATAGGTGGCCTGCCCGGATCCCGATCTGGCGGCCCGAGACGCCGGCAACGTCCCGGTCCGCCCATGATTTGTGCTGACCGCCCCTTTCCGGTCAAACCGCTTTAGCAACGGCCCAAGTCTTGTGCATTTGTTCACAGCAAGACCGTTGACCTTTACAAGCGAACCTCGGAAGTTGCTTTCCACAGGGTCGAAAGGATAGCCGCGTTCTGGCAGCAATCGACCTCAAGAAAAGGCGGCCGGCTTCGTGCCGCTCCAACAGGAAGAGGAAACCATGAGAACAACCTCCCTTTTCGCCCCGGCCGTCATCGCAGCCTTGGCCGCCGGCGCCGCCGCCGCCGGAACGCTGGACGATGTGAAGGCGCGCGGTGTGCTGAAATGCGGCGTCAACACCGGCTTTGCCGGCTTCGCCTACCCGGATGCCCAAGGCAAGTGGCAGGGCTTCGACGTCGCCATCTGCAAGGCCGTCGCCGCTGCCGTGCTGGGTGATGCCGAGAAGGTCGAGTACGTGCCGACCACTGGCGAGACCCGCTTCACTGCGCTGACCTCGGGCGAGATCGACGTACTGTCGCGCAACTCGACCTGGACCTTCACCCGCGACGTCGATCTGGGCTTCACCTTCGCCGGCGTGAACTACTATGACGGCCAGGGCTTCATGGTCTCGAAGGATCTCGGCGTGACCTCGGCCAAGGAACTCGATGGCGCCACCATCTGCGTGCAGACCGGCACCACCACCGAGCTCAACCTTGCAGACTTCTTCAAGCTGAACGGCATCAGCTACCAGCCGGTGCCGATCCAGACCCCCGCCGAGGCCGACCAGCAGTTCCTGAGCGGCGCCTGCGACGCCTACACCACCGACGCGTCGCAGCTTGCGACCCAGCGCGGCACCTATCCCAACCCCGACAACTTCATCGTGCTGCCCGAGATCATCTCGAAGGAACCGCTCGGCCCGGTGGTGCGCCAGGGCGACGACCAGTGGGCCGACGTGGTGCGCTGGACCCTGTTCGCGCTGGTCGCCGGCGAGGAATACGGCGTCACCGCTGCCAATGCCGAGGAACAGACCGCCTCGCCCAACCCCGAGATCAAGCGCCTGCTCGGATCGGAAGGCGATCTCGGCGCCATGTTCGGCCTGAGCCCCGACTGGGCCAAGAAGGCGATCCAGGCCGGCGGCAACTATGGCGAGATCTTCGCCGCGACGATCGGCGAGGGAACGCCGTCGAACATCGCCCGCGGCCTGAACGCCCAATGGTACGAAGGCGGCCTGCAATACGCTCCGCCGTTCCGCTGATCGCGGACCTGCGCCGTGGCGCGCCGGACCCGGCGCGCCCCCTTTCCGGCCGCGCCGTGACGCGCAGCCCAAGAAAACCCCCAGGAGTATGACGATGGACAGCGTGGACGTACCGCGAGAGTCATTCCGTCTAAGCATGCTGCTCAACGACACGCGGTACCGATCGACGACGATCCAGGTCATCGCGGTGATCACCTTCATGGCCGCTGCCGCGTGGCTGGTGAACAACACGATCCAGAACCTCTCCGCGCTCGGCAAGGATTTCAGCTTCGGCTTCCTGGGGGCTCGCGCCGGCTATGACATCAGCCAGCGGTTGATCCCCTATACCAACGACAGCACCCATGCCCGCGCTGCCCTGGTGGGCATCGTCAACACGCTGGTGGTCGCCGTTGTGGGCTGCATGCTGGCAACGGCGATCGGCGTCACCATGGGCGTGCTGCGGCTGTCGAAGAACTGGCTGGTGGCCCGTCTGGCCGCGGTCTATGTGGACGGCTTCCGCAACATCCCGGTGCTGCTGTGGATCCTCGCCACCATGGCGGTGATCACCGACATGGCCCCGGCGCCGGCCGCCTTCCGCGGCGACACCGCCACGGCGCAGATGGTTCTCGGGTCCTTCGCCGTCACCAACCGCGGCATCTACATGCCCTGGCCGGTGTTCGGTCCCGGCTGGCAGCTTCCGGTCGGCGTGTTCCTTGCCTCGCTCGCCGGCATCTGGGCCTTCGGCAAGTGGGCCCGCGCCCGGCAAGAGGCCACCGGCGAGATCCTTCCGACCCTCTGGATCAAGCTGGCGATCCTGATCGTCCCGGTGCTGATCGCGGACTTCATCGCCGGCAATCCGGTCAGCCTGAGCTATCCGGTGCTGCAGCGGTTCAACTTCGAAGGCGGCGGCTTCCTTGACAAGTCGTTCATCGCGCTGACGCTGGCGCTGTCGCTTTATACCGGCGCCTTCATCGCCGAGGCGGTGCGCGCCGGGATCCAGGCGATCCCCCGCGGCCAGAGCGAGGCCGCCGGCGCCCTCGGGCTGCGGTCGGGCCGGGTGATGAGCCTGGTGGTCCTGCCCCAGGCGCTGCGCATCATCATCCCGCCGCTGATCTCGCAATACCTGAACCTGACCAAGAACTCGTCGCTGGCGATTGCGGTCGGCTATGCCGACGTGCGCGCCACTCTGGGCGGCATCACCATGAACCAGACCGGCCGCGAACTGGAATGCATGCTGCTTCTGATGGGGTTCTACCTCTGCATCAGCCTGATCATCTCGGGCGTGATGAACTGGTACAACACCCGCGTCGCGCTGAAGGAGCGTTGAGATGGCCGAGACCTTCTTCGTCCGCCGCGAGATGTTGTCGCCCGAACCGGCGCCCCGCACCGTGGTGGGGCCGATCGGCTGGGTCCGCGCCAACCTGTTCTCGGGCTGGTTCAACAGCATCCTGACCCTCGTGTGCATCGCCGTGGTCTGGTTCGTGCTGTCCCACATCTATCCCTGGTTCGCCCATGCGGTCTGGAATGCCGGATCGCTGAAGGAATGCCGGACCATCATCGCGGAACGCTGGGGCGAAGGCGCCGACGGCGCCTGCTTTGCGGTGATCCACCAGCGCTGGAAGCAGTTCCTGTTCGGGTTCTACCCGGCGGAACTCTACTGGCGCCCGACGCTGGCCTTCTTCCTGATGCTGGCGGCGCTGGCTCCGGTCCTGTTCCAGGGGCTGCCGCGCAAGATGCTGCTGTTCTCGCTGCTGTTCCCGGGCCTGGCCTACTGGCTGCTCTGGGGCGGGACGATCTTCGTGCCGATCTGCATCTATGCCGGCTTCGCCATCGCGGTGCTGGTCCGCGGTCTGGTGATGGAGAGGTCGAACCGCCTGCTCGGCCTGATCGTCGGCGTGGCGGCGGCGCTGGTCTGGTGGGGCTACCTGGCCGTCCCGGTGGCGGGCATGCTGGGCAAGGTGCTGCCGTTCCTGTCGCTGGACCCGGTCGCGTCCAAGCAGTTCGGCGGCTTCATGCTGTCGGTGGTGATCGGCATCACCGGCATCACCTTCTCGCTGCCCCTGGGGGTTCTGCTGGCGCTGGGACGGCGCTCGAAGATGTTCTTCGTGAAGTCGATCTGCGTCGGCTTCATCGAGTTCATCCGCGGCGTGCCGCTGATCACCTTGCTGCTGGTGGCGTCGTTCCTGCTGAACATCTTCCTGCCGCCGGGAACCAACTTCGACATCATCCTGCGGGTCATCATCATGGTGACGCTGTTCTCGGCCGCCTACATGGCCGAGATCATCCGCGGCGGCCTCGCCGCGCTGCCCAAGGGCCAGTACGAGGCCGCGGACGCGCTGGGGCTGGACTACTGGCAGGCGATGCGGCTGATCATCATGCCCCAGGCACTGAAGATCTCGATCCCGAACATCGTCAACAACTTCATCTCGCTGTTCAAGGACACGACGCTGGTGGCGATCATCGCGCTGCTGGACCCGATCGGCCTGGTGACCTCGATCCGGTCGGACTCGAACTGGAACGGCATCGTTTGGGAGCTTTACGGCTTCGTCGCGCTGATCTTCTTCATCTGCTGCTACAGCATGTCCCTCTACTCCAAGTATCTCGAGCGCAAGCTCCGGACCGATCACCGCTGAGGAGGCGTCCATGACCGAACCCCATCCCCTGTCGGCCGCGGAACTCGAGCCGGTGCATCCCGAGAAGCTGAAGGTCTCCGACCAGGTCGCGGTCGAGATCATCGGCATGAACAAGTGGTACGGCCAGTTCCATGTCCAGCGCGACATCAACCTGACCGTCTACCGCGGCGAGCGGATCGTCATCTGCGGGCCCTCGGGCTCGGGCAAGTCGACCCTGATCCGCTGCATCAACCGGCTGGAGGAACACCAGTCGGGCCGGATCATCGTCGACGGCACCGAGCTGACCTCGGACCTGAAGAACATCGACAAGATCCGGTCCGAAGTCGGCATGGTGTTCCAGCACTTCAACCTGTTTCCGCACCTGACCATTCTCGAGAACTGCACGCTGGCGCCGATGTGGGTGCGCAAGACGCCCAAGAAGGAAGCCGAGGAAACCGCGATGCACTTCCTGCGCAAGGTGAAGATCCCCGAGCAGGCACACAAGTATCCCGGCATGCTGTCGGGCGGCCAGCAGCAGCGGGTGGCGATCGCCCGGTCGCTGTGCATGAAGCCGAAGATCATGCTGTTCGACGAGCCGACCTCGGCGCTTGATCCCGAGATGATCAAGGAAGTGCTCGACACCATGATCGAGCTGGCCGAGGAAGGCATGACCATGCTCTGCGTGACCCACGAAATGGGCTTTGCCCAGGCGGTGGCGAACCGGGTCATCTTCATGGACCAGGGCCAGATCGTCGAGCAGAACACCCCGCGCGAGTTCTTCAACAACCCGCAGTCGGAACGCTCGAAACTGTTCCTGAGCCAGATCCTCGGCCACTGAAGGCCGCGTTCCGACCGGCATCAAGCGCTTCGCCTGGGGCGGTGCCGGCGTTACCCTGTGCCGCGCAGGGCGCGGGTTCTAGGCTGCGACCGGGCGGTCGCCGCGCCGACGACGCCAGACGGCAAGCGCACCCGTCGCCGCAAGACCGCTCCCCGCCAGCACCCCCGAAGCAGGAAGCGGCACGGTAGCCGTGCTATGCCGGGCCGTGAAGGTCATGGTGTACCCGCAGTTCAGTCCGCCGACCAGGAAGTTGCAGAAAAGCGAGGTGGTTCCGTCAGGCAGCATGGATCCATAGGCACGCAGGTCTACGAACATCGCGTCGAAATGCGGGGCACTCCCGTCGCTTCTCGGATGGTGCTTCGCGCGAATTGCAGACTGCTGGACAGACCCCGTGAAGGCCCCGCCGGCAGCCGGACGCCAGTTCCCGATATCGCTGTTTGTCACCGAGAACGAGAACGTGCCGCTTCTGAGATTTGGCGTGATGTCGGCGGCATGGTCCGGTCCAGACGGCGCTGTCAGATGCCTGTAGCGGGCCTTGATGCTGAGGGTCTCATAGGATTCTTCCTCCGTCACCACCAAAGTCGCCATGGCGACCCCCGAAATCCGCCAGTTCGTGGTGTCGCTCACGAACCGCTTCGTCGAGAGGAATTGCCCCGGACCGACCGCCAGACTGTCCGAAAACGGATTGTTGTCGATGACCAGGAAGGCCGAGGCGTCGGGTCGGTCAAGGCCGGTCAGCACGTGGATCGGCGCTGCCGCGACCGGCGGGGCAACCGCCACCGACAGGACAATGCCGACTGCTAGGGCCAGAAGGCCGCGAAAGCCATTGAAATGCATTTGAGTACCCGAAATATGGAGGTGACGGTAACCATGTAAATCGGGAGTACGGGCCGGCACAACAGATTTCGCTGTGGCGCAGGGGCTTGCGGCGAAGTCCCGTCCCGTCCCGCCAAGATCCGGTCGCGTAGCGATCATCCGGTTGCAGGTCGCGCTCCGAAATCGGGCCGTCTTGCAACGGCATCGGGTAAGATCCGGCCATGGCCGCGCAGGGCCACGGCTGCCTGGCCCGCAAAGGCCCCTCAGGGCCAGGGATAGTAGGCCAGCTCGATTCCCTTTGCCGCCAGTTCCCCGACCACGACCCGGCGGTATTCGACCACGTTCGAGACCGGTTCGGCCCGGCGGCGGGTGACCTCGGCAGCGTCGAAGGGCGTGAAGGTGGCGCCGTCCGACCAGACCTCGAGGATATAGTTGGAGACCTCGGCGATCTGGGCGTCGGACAGGCCGGCCGAGACCACGCCGGGCACATGCATCATGTAGGTCCGTCCGGAGTCGATCGAGGCAATGTGCGCGACCGAGTCCGGGAAGGCCGGGATGCCGCCCTCGCGCGAGCCCTCGCCGGTCATGCCGTGACAGCCGGCGCAATGCAGTATGTAGTTCACCCGCGGCGAATACTGCTGCGCGCCGGCGGCCGAAGCTGCCAGCGCCAGAAGGATCGCCAGCCGCGCGGATCGGGGCATCGGCATTGGCTCAGCTCTCCGGCCGCATCGCCTTGAGATCGGCATGGGCTGGCGGGGCCTTCAGCGCGGCATTGACCGTCTCGACATCGACGACCGCGGTGGTGCCGCCCAGACCCTGCAGCACATAGGTGCCGATCTCGGCCAGTTCGGCCGCCTCCAGATGGGATTGCGGCGGCATGATCAGGCCGATGTAGAGCTGTCCTTCGACAGTCAGCTTCCCCGCCATGCCGGCAGCCATGACACCCGCAACGTATTGCGGCGCCTTGTCCCCCAGCGCGGCCCAGAAGGCCGGCCGCGCCAAGGGCGGGGCGACCCCGGGGATGCCGACGCCCGCCTCGCCATGGCAGGCGGCACAGGTCTCGGCGAAGCCGGCCGCACCGTCCGCCTGGACGGCACCCGCCGCCGCGACGGCGGCGAGAACCAGAAGCGCGGTCCTCATTCGGCCATGCCCACGACCACCGAAACGGTGCAGTGATAGCCCTTGTCGGTGTTCGCCATGCACCAGTTGATGTCGTTGTAGAGACCCATCCGGTAGCCGGGACGCTCGCCCTTCGAGGTGAAGCAGAAGGTGGCCGAGGGCACCTGCGCCTTGCCGCAGCAGTCGTTGTAGGACACCAGGTAGTCCTTGCCGTCCTCGGGGTTGTGGCAGGTGCCGACCCAGGCCACGGCCGAGGCAGTCGAGCCCGGCGGGCAGGCGGTCAGGCTGCCGCCGCTGGTCGAGCAGAGGTTGCCGTCCAGCGCGCAATGCGCCCAGTAGTCGCAAAGCTCACCGCCGGCCTCGGCCGCCGCATGGGCGCGACGGTCGAAGGGCAGGATCGGGGCCAGCGCTGCGGCGCCGACCAGCGCGCCGCCAAGCTTGGCCATGAAGCTGCGGCGCCCGAGGGTCCGGGCGGTGCCGCGCACCTGCGTCTCGGCGGCGCGGTCGAGGAGGGTCATCAGGCGAGTGTGCAGGGACGACATCCGGCATCCTTTCTTCAGAAAATCACGCAAGTCAGGCGGTTCGCGGTGCGGCGGCAGCAAGGCTCTGGATCGAGGGAGTATTCATTTCGGCGGCGGTGAACAGGCTTTCGAGCTGCTCGCGGTTGTTCACGAGACCCTTGGCCTTGATCGTCCCCTGCCCGTCGATGAGGATCGCGAAGGGCAGCTTGGCGACCTTGAACGTCATGCCGAGCTTGGACGACAGGGCATAGGGGAAGCCCTCGAGCCGTTCCTCGGCGATCATCTTCTTGTGCGCCTCGGGCTTCCCGTCCGAGGCGAGGATCACGTCCAGCCAGTCGCCTTCGGCCCGCTGGACCGACCGCAGGGCCGGGATCAGCGCCTTGCAGATCGGGCAGGTCGTGGACAGGAAGAACACCAGCTGGCTGCGCCCGGTGGCACCACCAAGCGCCATCTCGGGACCGTTCAGGTTGGGCAGCACGAGCGTCGGCGCCCGGGCGCCGATCTCGGGCCCCTTGTCGCTGATCATCGCGCCGACCGGGGTGACCCGTTCGAACAGCACGCCGATCTGGCGGGCGAGCGCGAAGATCACCCCGAACTGGATCAGCACCACGATCCAGAGCAGCACGGCGGCGAAGGCTAGGATGTCCATGGCGTTCCTTCCTCAGGTCCCGGCCGCCGCAGGTGGCGGGGTATTGGCGTGGATGGTCTCGCCGAGACCCAGAAGCGCCCAGAGCGTGAGCCCGCCCAGCAGGCTGACCGCTGCCCCGCCGGCCCCATCGTTACCGGCGGCAGAGCCGCCAGCGCGACGGCCAGCGCCGCAAGGATGCCGTTCCGGGCCAGCAGCGCAGGGTTATCGGCTGCGGACGCCCCGCCACAGCACCGACCGCGCGGCGCCCGGACTGCAGCACCAACCCCATGGCGATGCCACGTACCCCGCCAGCAGCGCCGCGGCCGCCAGCGCGCCGAGCGGCGGGGTGGCCGCACCACCAGCGCCACGACGACCAGCGCTTCGGCCAGCGTCAGGGCCCGCACCACCGGCCCGGCCCAGGCGTCGGGGATCAGGCGATAGTCCCGCACCACCCCCACGGTTTCCGGGAAGGCCGCGGCCTTGTGCCAGGCCGCGCGCAGGAACACCGCCGCCAGAAGCGTCGCCACGGCGCCGCCGGACAGCGACAGCAGCGCCATGGTCATTCGCCCGCCAGCAGGGCCGTGAAGGTGCCCAGCGACTCGGCCTCGCCGGCGTGCTTGGCGGCGAACCTGGCGGTCGGGTCGACCTCATAGCGGTGCAGCGCGCTTTCCTCGTCGCTGAGGCGTACAGCACCGGCGTCTCGCCCTGGGTCACCGAGATCGAATCCTCGCCATGGGCGACCGAACGGTAGAGCAGTTCCTTCTTGCCGAGGTCATAGGCCCAGATCTCTTCGGCCGGGTTCTTGTGGCTGCCTTCCGCGGCGCCCGAATGCATCAGCAGGAACAGCACGTTGTTCGGCGCGTTGTAGGCGATCACCTCGGACCCGCCCGGCGCCCAGTCGCCCTCGATCCCCTCGGTCAGGGCGATCTTCTCCTTCAACACCGGCGCGTCGCCGGCATCGGAGACCACGTAGAGATTGCCCTTGAACGAGGCGTAGACGATGTCCTCGCCGACCCGGACGCCGTTCGAGAACAGCGCGTCGGCATCGGGGTCGAAGATCACCGCGCTGGCCACCGGGTCGCCATAGCTGCCGTCGGCGGCGAAGGTGACGCTCTTCAGGGTGCCGTCCCCGCAGAGCGTGGTGAACTTGTAGCCCGAGGTCGCCGGCATGAAGGTCCAGCAGCCGGGGATCGGGATCTCGGCGATCTGCGCGCCGGCCGCCAGATCGACCAGGCTGACCGAGGTCGCCGGGGTCGCGTTCTGGGCCAGGATGAACTTCTCGTCCGCGGTCAGCTTCAGAAGGTTCGGCTGGCTCTCCACATGGGCGAGCTTCGGCGAGATGATGATCTCGCGCTTGATGCCGAGATGCTCGACATCGTACTCGTGCAGCACGACCTCGAGATCGCCATAGACCATACGCTTCATGTAGACCGAAGTGGTGTAGAGCGTCTTGGCGTCCTTGGTCAGGGTCATCTGCGCGGTGGTGCCCGGCGTCATGTTGCCCTTCATCGACAGGTCGTCGGCGCCCAGCACGCTGACCACGCTCGGCCCGGCCCAGGCCTGATGCAGCACGAAGACGTTCGCGCCGGGCGCGATCGATTCCTGCACCGTCAGCGTCTGGGGCGTGAACGTTTCCTGGGCATGGGCTCCACCGGCGGTTCCGGCGAGGAGGCAACCAACGAGACCGATTCTGCGCATGGGAAGATCCTGATTCTCTGAACTTGGTATGACGCTAGACACCGCAAACGGCGCGCTCTATCCGGCGCGACCCGGATTGTCGCCCAAATTTTGGGCAGTCACGCAGAAAGAGGCAATCCGCTGCCGCCGCGGAAAATTTGCGCGTAGCTCCGGCACATCTGTGTTCCATCGGGGAAGTCAATGTTCAGCGATCAGACCTTCACCTCAGCCGTCGACCAGGAAGCCGCCGTCCCGGGGCTCGACCAGTCCTATCGGCAGATGTCGCCCGGCGCCTTCCAGCGGCGTGCGCCGGCTTGTGCTCCCGGCCTCGACATCGTCCGGGAGCAGGCGAACCGGCGGATCGAGAACACCTTCCGCCTTGCCGAAGGCACGGTCTTCGCGCTGTTCCACCTGTATCGCGCTCCGGCGGCTCGCGCATCGACGATGGCTTCACCGGCCCCGACATGGGCCGCTACATCAACGGCTTCCCGACTTCGAGCGCCGCACGGCTCTGCGGAATCACCGGCAAGGCTTTCGACGCCATCTATCTCTGCCTGCGCGGGGCGCGGTCCCGGCCGGCGACGATTGATCTGTTCGAGAATGTCGACGCCGCGCGGCGTATTGCGCGACATGACGCTCTGGCTCGACGGCATGCTATGGCATGCCAGCGGCGCAACGGTCCCGCGCCCAGCCGAGCTGCTGGCGATCATCCCGGGACTGGTGCTGGACCGGCTCGCGCTGGGATCGACCGCGGCACCGGCCGCCCCTCAACTTCGGCCAGCGGACCCGTGTCTATGGCCGCATCCGCGACTGGCTGCACGACCATGCCGACGAAGACGAGTGACGGCGCAGGACATGGCGGCGCCTTCGATACCTGCCCGCGCGCGCGACCGCGCGCCCGCCAGCCGAGATCAGCCCAGAGCCTGGACGAACTGCTCCGCATCCACCGGCTGAACCTGGCGCATCGCGACCTGAACCGGGCGCGCGACCGCCCCGCCCGGGTCACCGACATCGCCATGCAGCACGGGTTCCTCCATCTCGGGCGCTTCTCCAGACAGTACCGCCGCTTCGGCAGGTCCCCGTCGCAAACCCTGCGCCGCGCCTTGATCGCGCCGGTATGCGGTGCGCGTACATTCACCGGCGGACGGAATGGATTTGCACTGCGCCGGGCAGATGAAGATGATATGCCAAGAACCCGCGCTTCCGGCGTCCAACCAACAGGAGACAAGACATGACATCTCTTCACCCTCAGGACGACCGCGGCCATGGCGCTGGCGCTGCGCTGTTTCCGGGCAGGCGATGGCGCAGGAGATGCTGACCGCGGTCGGCGCCGGCGAAGGCCAGCTCGATATCGTGGCCTGGCCCGGCTATATCGAACGCGGCGAGACCGACAAGGCCTTCGACTGGGTCACCGGCTTCGAGACGGCGACCGGGTGCAAGGTCAACATCAAGACCGCGAACACCTCGGACGAGATGGTCGCGCTGATGAACGAGGGTGGCTTCGACCTCGTCACCGCCTCGGGCGACGCCTCGCTCAGGATGATCGCCGGCAAGCGGGTCCAGCCGATCAACATCGAGCTGATCCCGAGCTGGTCCACCATCGACGACCGGCTGAAGGACGCGCCGTGGCATACGGTGGACGGCGTGCATTACGGCGTGCCCTACATGTGGGGCCCGAACGTGCTGATGTACAACACCGAGGCCTTCGGCGACACGCCCCCGACCTCGTGGAACGTGGTGTTCGAGGAACAGACCCTGCCCGACGGCAAGTCCAACAAGGGCCGGGTGCAGGCCTATGACGGGCCGATCCACATCGCCGATGCCGCGCTCTACCTGATGGCGCACCAGCCCGACCTGGGCATCACCTCGCCCTACGAGCTGAACCAGACCCAGTACGACGCCGCGCTGAACCTGCTGCGCCAGCAGCGCGTTCTGGTCAGCCGCTACTGGCACGACGCCTTCATCCAGATCGACGACTTCAAGAACGAAGGCATGGCCGCCTCGGGGTCCTGGCCGTTCCAGGTCAACCTGCTGCAATCCGAGAAGCTGCCGATCGCCTCGGTCATCCCGAGGAAGGCGCCACCGGCTGGGCCGACACCACCATGCTGCACGTCGACGCCGCCCATCCCAACTGCGCCTACATGTGGATGGAGCACACGCTGAGTTCGAACCTGATGAGCGACCTGTCGGTCTGGTTCGGCGCGGTGCCCTCGGTCCCGGCCGCCTGCACCAACGGCAGCGGCATGCAGACCGCGGAAGGCTGCACCGCCAACGGCTTCGACGATTTCGACCGGATCCGCTTCTGGCAGACCCCGGTGGCGAAATGCCCGCAGGGCGAATGCGTGCCCTATTACCGCTGGGTGTCGGACTATATCGGGGTGATCGGTGGCCGCTGACACCGCCGCTTCGGCCCGCCGCGACGCCGCGGCGGGTTCCCCGGACCGATCTCGCGGCGCAACCCGCCGTCCGCTTCCGGGCCGTGTCGCGCGCCTTCGGCAGGGTCAGGGCGGTCGACGACCTGAACCTCGACATCGCCGAGGGCGAATTCTTCGCCCTGCTCGGCCCCTCGGGGTCGGGCAAGACCACCTCGCTTAGGTTGATCAGGGCAGCCGAGCACCGACGGCGGGCGAGATCGAGATCTTCGGCGCGCCTTCGGCCGACCTGCCGCCCTACCGGCGCCCGGTGAACACGGTGTTCCAGGACTACGCGCTGTTCCCGCACCTGAACGTGCGGGACAACGTCGCCTTCGGGCTGCGCGTCGCCGGCCAGGGCAAAGCCGAACGCCACCGTGCCGCGGACGCGGCGCTGGCGCTGGTGGCGCTGCACGGCTACGGCGACCGCAAGCCCGCGGAACTCTCCGGCGGCCAGCGCCAGCGGGTGGCGCTGGCCCGCGCGCTGGTGAACCGGCCCCGGGTGCTGTTGCTGGACGAACCGCTGGGCGCGCTCGACCTGAAGCTGCGCGAGCAGATGCAGACCGAACTCAAGGGGCTCCAGCGCAAGCTGGGCATCACCTTCGTCTTCGTCACCCACGACCAGGGCGAGGCGCTGTCCATGGCCGACCGGGTCGCGGTGTTCAACCACGGCCGGATTCAGCAGGTCGGGTCCCCGCGCGACATCTACGACCGCCCCATGACCCCCTTCGTGGCGGATTTCGTCGGCTCGTCGAACGTGCTGCCCCCGGCGCTGGTCGAACGGCTGACCGGCCGCGCGGTGGCCGCCAGCCTCCGGCCCGAGGCGATCCGGCTGGGCGAGGCCGGCCCCGCGGCCGAGGTCACCGGCGTGACCTTCCTGGGCGCGACCCAGCGGCTGGGGCTCAGCCTGGACGGCGTCGCCCTGACCGCGCTGGTACCCGCGGGACAGGCAGCGCCCCTGCCGGGGTCAACGGTCCACCTGGCCTGGGATCCGGCGGCGCTTCACCTGATGCCCGGGGCGCCGCATGACTGACACCGCTGCCGCCCGCCCGCCACGGCCGGTCTCGGACTTCCTGTGGCGCCGGCCGGGCATCCTTCTGCTGCTGATGATCCTGCCCCCGGCGCTGTGGCTGGGGGTGATCTATGTGGGGTCGCTGTTCGCGCTTCTGGCGCAGAGCTTCTTCTCGATCGACGAATTCACCGGGCTGGTCTCCTACGACCTGACGCTGAAGACCTATGCCGAGCTGTTCCGCGCTTCGAACTTCGACATCATTCTGCGCACGCTGGCGATGGCGACGGCCGTGACGCTGGCCTCGATCGTCATCGCCTTCCCGGTCGCCTATTACGCCGCGCGCTATGCCAAGGGCCGCTGGAAGGCGCTGTTCTATCTGGGCGTGATGCTGCCGCTGTGGTCGAGCTATCTGGTCAAGGTCTATTCCTGGAAGCTGATCCTGGCCAAGGAAGGCATCCTGAACTGGGTCTTCGCGAAACTCCACCTGACCTGGCTGCTGGACGCCTGGCTGGCGCTGCCGGTGGTGGGCGGCAATTCGCTGTCTCGGTCAGCTGGACCGGCACCTTCCTGGTCTTCGTCTATGTCTGGCTGCCCTTCATGATCCTGCCGATCCAGGCCGCGCTGGAGCGCGTCCCGCCCTCGCTGGTCGAGGCCGCGGGCGATCTCGGCGCCCGGCCTGGCCAGACCTTCCGGCTGGTGCTGCTGCCGCTGGCGCTGCCGGGCGTGGTGGCGGGGTCGATCTTCACCTTCTCGCTCACGCTCGGCGACTACATCATCCCGCAGATCGTCGGCACCTCGGCGCGGATGATCGGTCAGGCGGTCTACCAGTTCCAGGGCACCGCAGGGAACATCCCGCTGGCCGCGGCCTTCGCGGTGGTGCCGATCGTGATCATGGGCGTCTACCTGACGGTGGCGCGACGCATGGGGGCCTTCGATGCGCTCTGACCGCCCGCCCCTGCTGCTGGCGATGGCCGCGGCGGCGGGACTGCTGTTCATGCACCTGCCGCTGATGATCATCTTCGTCTATGCCTTCACCACCGAGGACAAGTCCTATGCCTGGCCGCCGCCCGGGCTGACGCTGAAATGGCTCGCGGTGACCTGGCACCGCGCCGATGTCTGGGCGGCGCTGTCGCTGTCGCTGCGCGTCGCTGCGGTCTCGACCCTGATCGCGCTGGTGCTCGGCACGCTCTGCGCCGCGGCGGTGGCAAGGTCGCGCTTCTTCGGGCGCGAGGTCATCTCGCTTCTGGTGATCCTGCCGATCGCGCTTCCGGGAATCATCACCGGCATCTCGCTGCGCTCGGCCTTCAGCCTGGGCGAGATCCCGTTCAGCTTCTGGACCATCGTGCTGGGCCACGCCACCTTCTGCATCGTGGTGGTCTACAACAACGCCGTCGCCCGGTTCCGCCGCACCTCGTCCAGCCTGATCGAGGCGGCGATGGATCTGGGCGCCGACAGTTTCCAGACCTTCCGGCTGGTGATCCTGCCCAACATCGCCACCGCGCTGCTGGCCGGGGGGATGCTGGCCTTCGCGCTCAGCTTCGACGAGGTGATCGTGACCACCTTCACCGCCGGCCAGCAGGCGACGCTGCCGATCTGGATGCTCGAGGAGCTGGTGCGCCCGCGCGAACGCCCGGTGACCAACGTGGTCGCCATGGTGGTGGTGCTGGTGACGCTGCTGCCGATCCTCGCCGCCTATTACCTCACCCGCGGGACCGAGACCGTCGCCGGCCAGGGCAAATGACAAGACAGGACAGGGAGACCCACATGGACACCAGCATGCTGATCGGCGGGGCTTTCGAGGCCGGCGCCGGCGCGGTCGAGACGGTGCTGAACCCGCGCACCGGCGCCGCCATCGTCACCGTGCCCGAAGCCGATGCGGCGCAGATCGACCGCGCCGTCGCCGCCGCGCGCAAGGCCTTCGCCGGCTGGTCGCGCACCACCTTCGCGGAACGCTCGGCCAAACTGATGGCCATTGCCGATGCGGTCGAGGCCAATGCCGCGACCCTTGCGGCGCTGGAGGCGCTGAACTGCGGCAAGCCGATCAATGCGGTGGCCAATGACGAGATGCCGGCGATCGCCGACTGCTTCCGCTTCTTCGCCGGCGCGGTACGCAACCTGCACGGCGCGGTGGCGGGCGAATACCTGGCCGGCCATACCAGCATGATCCGGCGCGACCCGATCGGTGTCGTCGCCTCGATCGCGCCATGGAACTATCCCTTGATGATGATGGCGTGGAAGATCGCCCCGGCCATCGCGGGCGGCAATACCGTGGTGCTGAAACCCTCGGAACAGACCCCGCTGACCGCGCTGGCCTTCGCGCGGCTGCTGGCCGGGATCCTGCCCGAAGGCGTGGTCAACGTCGTCGCCGGGCGCGGTGCCAGCACCGGCAACCTGCTGATCGGCCATCCGGGGGTCGACATGGTGTCGGTCACCGGCGCGGTCTCGACCGGGACGAAGGTCCTGGAAGCCGCCGCGTCGAGCCTGAAGCGGACCCACCTGGAACTGGGTGGCAAGGCCCCGGTGATCGTCTATGACGATGCGGATCTGGACCGGGTGGTCGCCGGGCTGCGCGCCTTCAGCTTCTACAATGCCGGGCAGGACTGCACCGCCGCCTCTCGAGTCTATGCCGAGGCCGGGATCCACGACAAGCTGGTCGCCGCGCTCTCCGACGCCGCCGCCAGCCTGACCTATGCCCAGGCCGACGACGCCCTGAACGAGATCCCGCCGCTGATCTCGCCCCGCCACCGGGAGCGGGTGGCGGGCTTCGTCGACCGCGCCGCCGCCCTGCCCCATGTGGAGATCACCACGGGGGGCGGCGTGCTGGAGGGTCCCGGCTTCTTCTTCAAGCCCACGGTGATCGCCGGCGCCCTGCAGGCGGACGAGATCGTCACCCGCGAGGTCTTCGGGCCGGTGGTCTCGGTCACCCGCTTCACCGCCGACGACCCGGTGATCGACTGGGCCAATGACAGCCGCTATGGCCTTGCCAGCTCGGTCTGGACCCGGGACGTGGGCCGGGCGATGGCGGCGGCCGCGGCACTGCAATACGGCTGCACCTGGGTGAACACCCATTTCATGCTGGTCAGCGAGATGCCCCATGGCGGGCTGAAGCAGTCGGGCTATGGCAAGGACCTGTCGATCTACGCGCTTGAGGACTACACCGTGGTGCGCCACGTCATGATCGCCCACTGAGACGAGCGGCGCCGATCCCAGTCTGCGCCAGGGGCCGGGCGCGGCCTGCCTGCCGATGCGCGGGGCCGCGGCGAAAGCCGGGGCCGGGGGTGCTCCCGCCCGTCTTCGCCGCCGCTGGAGCGGCAGCTCATCCCGTTGGGCCGGGCGCCGCGCGTGCCGCGCGGCGCGCCTCCGGCGGGGTGAGGCGCGCCCGGAAATCGGTCCGGTCGACCCTTCGCCGGCGAAGCCGTCCACCGGACGGCGTCGTAACCCGGACGGCGTCGTAACCCGGCTCAGAGCGCCGAACGGCCGGAGCCCCGGGTGAGCGGCGTCACGGGAACGCTCCGGGAGAGCGTTCCAGCCGCGAACGGGCGGAGTCCCGGAAGGGTGCGCCCGGAAAGACTGACCGGCGGGCCGCCCTCGGCGCCGAAGCGGCACGGCGCCGGGACGCGGCGTCCCGGGATCGCACCGGCAGGGCGTTCGGCCGGGAACCGCCGCGGCTTCGGGCGGGCCTGTATCGCCAACGGTGCCGCTTCCCAGGGCCGGGCCGGAGGAACGGCCGAACGCGCGGCTCACTCGGCGCCGATGAATTCGACCGGTTTTGCCCACTGGATCAGCACGACGCAGCCGGTCACCGACCAGACGCTGTGCTCGCTGCCTTCGGGGTTCAGCATCAGGGTGAGGGCCACCGCCGGTTCGCCAGTGACGATCGGGCTGATCTCGACCCCGTCGCGGAAGGGCTCGTAGACCGCGTCGCGCCAGCCCTCGGGCAGCAGGGCGTCCAGATGGAAAGGCTGCTCAGACACCCAGGGTCTCCAGGAATTCGTCGGTGGTCGCGGTCCAGCCGACGATGGCGCCCTGGGCCCGGATCATCTCCAGCGCGGCGGCCTTGAAGGCGGGAAAATAGCTTTCGGTCGCGTCCTCGATCAGCAGGCAGTCGAAGCCGCGATCATTCGCCTCGCGCATCGTGGTCTGCACGCAGACCTCGGTGGTGACGCCGGCGAAGACCAGGCTCCGACTGCCGCGCCGCGCCAGCTCCTCACCCAGCGGCGTGGCATAGAAGGCTCCTTTCCCCGGCTTGTCGATGACGACTTCGCCGTCGACCGGGGCCAGTTCCGGCACGATCCCGGCACCGGGTTCGCCGGCGATCAGGATCCGCCCCATCGGGCCGGGATCACCGATCCTGAGCGAGGGCTTGCCGCGCAGCCGCTTGGCCGGAGGGCAGTCCGACAGGTCGGGGGCATGGCATTCCCGGGTGTGGATCACCGGGATGCCCGCGGCGCGCGCCCCGGCGATCAACCTTGCCGTGGTCGGCACGATCGCCTGCAACAGCGTCACGTCATTGCCAAGCGCGGCGCCGAAGCCGCCGGGCTCGATGAAGTCGCGCTGCATGTCGATGACGATCAGCGCCGTGGTCGCGGGGTCGAAGCTGAAGGGAAACGGCTGCGCCGCCGAAAGCGTCGCCATCAGTGGTGCCCGCCCATGTAATGGCCGATGGTGGCGATGTCCGCCGTGGCCGCCGGCGTCTCGTAGGAGATCCGCCCCTCGGACATCACGAGGATCCGGTCCGACAGTTCCAGCACCTCGTCCAGATCCTCGCTCATCAGCAGCACCGCCGCGCCGGCGTTGCGCGCCGCCACGATCCGGGCGCGGATCTCGGCCACCGCCGAGAAGTCGAGCCCGAAGCAGGGGTTCGAGATGACCAGCAGGCGCACCTCGCCGGTCAGTTCCCGCGCCAGCACGGCGCGCTGGACGTTGCCCCCCGACAGCGCCTGGATCGGCGTGTCGAGCGAGGCGGTCTTGACCTTGAACGCCTCGACCAGCTTGCCGGCACGGTCGCGCATGCCCTTGCCGTCCAGCCAGAACCGCCGGCCATGGCCGTTCACGTCGAAGCTGCGGAAAGCGATGTTGTCCGACACGCTCATCTTGCCGGCGCAGGCGTTCCGGAGCGGTTCCTCGGGCAGGTAGCGCACGGCGAGGTCCAGCGCTTCGGTCCGGCTGGCGTTGTAGGGCCGGCCCTCGACGGTGATCCCGCCCGCGCTCAGCGGACGCTGGCCGGTCAGGATCTCCATCAGTTCCATCTGGCCATTGCCTGAGATCCCGGCGATGCCGACGATCTCGCCCGACCTGACGGTCAGGCTGTCGATGTTGATCTCCTTCAGGCCGGACCGGTCGCGCGCCTTGACGCCGGTGACGCTCAGCACCGGCTGGCCCGGTGTGCCTTCCCGCGCCGCGGTGGTCCGCGCCGCCGCAGAGCCGATCATCATCGCCGCCATGTCGGCATGGCTCAGGTCCTTGACCCGGCCCTTGCCCACCAGCCGGCCCCGGCGCAGCACCGAGACGTCGTCGGCGAAGGCGGTCACCTCGCGGAACTTGTGGCTGATCATCAGGACCGAGATCTCGCCCTTCTCGCACAGGCCGCGGACATGGCCCAAGACCTCGTCGGCCTCGTCGGGCGTCAGCACCGAAGTCGGCTCGTCCAGGATCAGGAAGCGCCGGCCGAGATAAAGCTGCTTGAGGATCTCCAGCTTCTGCTTCTCGCCCGCCGCCAGCCGCGAGACCTGCTCGTCCAGCGGCACCCGGAACGGCATCGCCGCCATGAAGGCGTCCAGATCCTTCTTCTCGCGGCCCCAGTCGATCACCTTCGGCGTGTCGTGCCGGCTGATCACCAGGTTCTCGGCCGCGGTCAGCGACGGCACCAGGGTGAAGTGCTGGTAGACCATTCCCAGCCCCATCCGGTGGGCATCGCGCGGATCGGCGATCTTCGCCTCGCGCCGGTCCACCAGCATGTCGCCCGCGGTGGCGTGATAGAAGCCCATCATGCACTTCACCAGCGTCGACTTGCCGGCACCGTTCTCGCCCAGCAGCGCGTGGAAGGTGCCCGGGGCGACGTGGATCGAGACGTCTTCCAGCGCAGTGAAGCCGCCGAAACGCATGGTCATGCCGACGGTCTCGATCTCGAGCGCGCCGTGGGGGATGATCGGCTCCTCGCCGATGACGGTGTTCATGGCAGCGCCGCCACGAAGCTGTCGGCATCGCTGACCGCGCCGAACACCCCGCCCTGCATGGTAACCATCTTCAGCGCCGCCGCGTGGTTGCCCGGGTCGGTGGCGCCGCAGCAATCCGACAGGATCAGGCATTCGAAACCGCGGTCGTTCGCCTCGCGCATGGTGGTCGAGACGCAGACATCGGTGGTGATCCCGGTCAGCACGATGTTGTCGATACCGCGGGTGCGCAGGATCAGTTCCAGGTCGGTGGCGCAGAAGCTGCCCTTGCCGGGCTTGTCGATGATCACCTCGCCGGCTTCGGGGTAAAGCTCGGGGATGATGTCCCAGCCCGGCTCGCCCCGGACGAGGATCTTGCCGCAGGGGCCGTCATCGCCGATCCCGGCGCCGATCTGGCGCGACCGCCAGCGCTTGTTGGCCGGCAGGTCGGACAGGTCGGGGCGATGCCCCTCGCGGGTGTGGATGATGGTATAGCCCTTTTCGCGCATCGCGCTGAGGACCTTCGAGATCGGCCCGATCGGGGCCTGGGTCATCGACAGGTCATAACCCATCATGTCCACATAGCCGCCCTTGCCGCAGAAATCGGTCTGCATGTCGATGATGATCAGCGCGGTATTCTCGGGCCGCAGGTCGCCGTTCCACGGCCAGGCGTAGGGGGTCGATTGCACGGTGGTCATGGACAACTCACTTGGTGATGGAGAGTTCGCCGGGCGCGCCGGTCATCGCACGGGTGGGCGAGGAGATGGCGATCAGCACGCCAAGGGTGAGGACGTAGGGGGCTGCGTAGAACAGGTAATAGCCCTGGGTGACGCCGACCGACTGCAGCGCCGGTCCCAGCGCGCCCGCCCCGCCGAACAGCAGCGCCGCCCCGAAGCAGGCGATCGGGTTCCAGCGGGCGAAGATCACCAGCGCCACCGCCATCAGGCCCTGGCCCGAGGACAGGCCCTCGTTCCAGCTGCCGGGGTAGTAGAGCGAGAGGTACGCCCCCGCGACCCCGGCGAAGGCGCCGCCGGTGGCGGTGGCCAGGGTGCGGATCAGCGCCGGGCGCAGGCCCATGGCGCGGGCCGCATCGGTGCTGTCGCCGACCACGCGGACGATCAGCCCGACCCGGGTCGCCCGGAACATCCAGGCCATGGCAATGGCCAGCGCGATCCCCAGCAGGAACAGCACGTTGATCTCCAGCGCGGCGCGCAGCTGCGGCAGGTCGGACCAGAAGCCGAACGAGAAGGCCGGCAGGTCGGGGGCCACCGGCTGGATGAAGGGCTTGCCGAAATAGAAGGCCAGCCCGGTGCCGAACAGCATCATGGCGATGCCGATGGCGATGTCGTTGACCTTGGGCAGCGAGCAGATCAGCCCGTGGATCAGCCCGAACAGGCTGCCCGCGAGCGCCGCGACGACCACGCCCGCCCAGGCCGAGCCGGTCATCACCGCGATGGCGTAGCCCGCCATGGCGCCGAAGACGAGCGTGCCCTCGAGGCCAAGGTTGATCCGGCCCGAGCGTTCCGTCAGCACCTCGCCCAGCGAGACGAACAGGAACGGGGTCGAGACGCGGATCGCGCCGCCAAGGATCGCGATGGGGATGCCCCAGAGTCCGATGTCGTTGTCCATTACCGCCCCCAGCGTTCAGGGGCGAAGATCTTGAACCGCCCGTAGAAGGTGTCGGAAATCAGGATCGCGAGGAACACGAAGCCCTGCAGCACGAGGATGGTGGCGTCGGGCAGGTCCATCCGGCGCTGGATCAGCCCGGACGAGGCGTCGAACCCCGCCAGCAGGATCGCGACCGGAATGATCGCCAGCGGATTGTGCCGCGCCAGGAAGGCGATCAGGATCCCCGTATAGCCGTATCCCGAGGCCAGCGAGGCGTTGGCCGAGCCATGCACCGCGGTCACCTCGAAGAACCCGGCAAGGCCGGCGAAAGCCCCCGCCAGCGCGGTGAAGCCCAGGATCAGGGTGCCCACCGGCAGCCCCTGCACCTGCGCCGCGCGCACGTTGCCGCCGGCAATCCGGGCCGCGAAGCCCCAGGTGGTCCGATCGATCAGCACCCAGGACACCACGCAGGCGAGGATGCCGAAGGCGAGGCCCCAGTGGACATCCATCCCCGGCATGTTGCCGACGCGCAGCGCGTCGACCAGCGGCGCGGTCGAGGGCTTGTTCAGGCTCGCCGGATCCCGGAACACGCTCTCGACCAGCTGGTTCATCAGCGCGATGGCGATATAGGCCAGCAGCAGGCTCGAGATCGTCTCGTTTACACCCCGATAGTGCCTGAGCGCGCCGGCCAGCCCGATCCAGATGCCGCCGACCAGCATCGCCGCCAGCGCCATCAGCGGCAGGCCGATCACCCCGGGCAACCCGGCCAGCGCCGGACCCACCGCGCCCACGGCGACACCGCCCAGCACGATCGCGCCCTCGCCGCCGATCACCACCAGACCCAGCCGGGCCGGCAGCGCGACGCAGAGCGCGGCCAGCAGCAGCGGCGCCGCCCGCGACAGGGTGTTCTGCCACGAGAAGGCCGAGCCATAGGCGCCCTTCCAGACATAGCCGAGGAACTCCGCCGGCGACTTGCCCTGGGTCATGAGGAACAACGCGAAGATCGCGAACCCCACCACCAGCGCCACCAGCGGGATCACCACCGCCTCGCTCCTGCGGGCGACCGCGGGAAGGATGCTCCCCCCCGCGCCGCCGATCACTGCCTGATCCGCCATGCGCGCCGCCCCCTTACGAGGTCGACCCGAGCACGCCCTCGACCAGATAATTCATGCTCTCGAGCGCGATATCGGTCTCGACCAGCGCCTGGCCCTCGGTCAGGATGACGTTGCCCTTGTTGTCCATGAGCGGACCCCGGATGGCGGCATAGCCGCCGCCCATGATGGTTTCCTTGACGGTCTCGAACTGCTTGCGGGCGGGGTCGGTCACCACCGGGCCCAGCGGCGACATCTTGATGAAGCCCTCGGCCAGACCGCCGCGCATGAAGTTGGGCAGCGTGCCGCCATCCAGCAGGGTCTGCACCATGCCGGTATAGACCTTGGCCCAGTTCCATTCCGCCCCGGTCAGGTACAGTTGCGGCGCCAGCGCCGACTGGTCGGCGTGATAGCCGCAGACGTAAGCGCCGCGGCCCGCCGCGGTCTCGATCACCACCTTGGGTCCGTCCACATGGCAGGTGATCACGTCGCAGCCGGCGTCGGCCAGCGCGTTGGTGGCCTCGGCCTCCTTCACGGCAAGCGACCATTCGCCGGTGAAGATGACCTGGCAGGTGATCGACGGGTCGACCTGACGGGCGCCCAGCAGGAACGAGTTGATGTTCAGCAGCACCTGCGGGATCGGCTTGGCGGCGACGAAACCGATCTTCTTCGACTTGGTCATGTGGCCGGCAACGATGCCGTTCAGGTACTGGCCCATGCCGATATAGCCGAAATAGCTGCCGATGTTCGGCGGCATGCCCTCGGTCCACAGGCCGGCGGCGTGCTCGAACCGGACGTCGGGATACTTCGGCGCGATCTCCAGCAGATGCGGGTCGAAATAGCCGAACGAGGTCGGGAAGATCAGCGAGGCACCGTCAAGGTTGATCATCGACTCCATGGTCTTCTGGACATCGATCGTCTCGGGGACGTTCTCCTCCTCGACCACGGTGACGCCGGGCATTTCCTTCACCGCCGCGGCACCTTCCGCATGGGCCTGGTTGTAGCCGTAGTCGTCGCGCGGGCCGACATAGATGAAGCCGACCGTCAGCGGGGCGGCGGCACGGGCGGCGAAGGGCAGGCCCGACAGCATCGACGCGCTGGACAGGGCGGCGGCCCCGTGCAGGAAGCGGCGGCGGGACACGGGAAGCAGGCGGCTGGTCATGGGGGCTCCGTCACGCTGGAAACAGGGTCTGGGAAATAGCCGGCCGCGGGGCGGCTTCGGCTCTTGCGCCGCAGGGTTGCCAATTTCCGCCACCCTGTCGTCTGCTAACTTCGCAGCGTTGCGCTGCGAAAAACGCAGCACTCGTGCAGCAATCGGACCCATCCGTGCGCAACCGGCTTAAGGATTGGGCAGAGAAGGGCCGGCTCCGGGTCTTGCCGGGGGCTTCACATTGCGCTTTTCTATCGTAACCCGTCGAACCGATAGGAAACACCGATCATGCTCGACAAACTCGAGATGTTCATCGCCGTGGCGCGGGAAGGCCATTTCGGCCGCGCCGCGCTGAGCCTGGGGATCACCCAGCCGACGCTGTCCAGCGGCATCAAGCAGCTCGAGGAACAGCTCGGCGTGCAGCTGATCTTCCGCGGCTCGCGCTATGGCGGCCTGACGCCGGAGGGGAAGAGCGCGCTGGACTGGGCCCGGCGCATCGTCGGCGACGCGAGGCAGTTGAAGGAAGAGATGCAGGCTCGCCGCCACGGGCTGAGCGGGCGGCTGCGGATCGCGGTCATCCCCACCGCGCTGACCTGGGCGGCGCGGCTGTCGACCCGGTTCAGCGAACGGCATCCGAACGTGCGCTTCACGATCCTGTCGCGCCCCTCGACCGAGATCCTCGGCATGCTCGACAACCTCGATCTGGACGCCGGCATCTCGTACTTGGACAACGAACCGCTCGGCCGGATGGCCACGGTGCCGCTTTACGACGAACGCTACATGCTGCTCTGCGCCGAGGGCAGCGCCTTCGCCGGGCGGGAGGCCGTGGACTGGAACGAACTCAGCGGGCAGCGCCTGTGCCTGCTGACCCCCGATATGCAGAACCGGCGCATCATCAACCGGCACTTCGAGACCACCGGGGTCGAGCCGGTGGCGATGGTCGAATCCAATTCGACCGTGGTGCTGGTCGCCCATGTGCAGGCCGGCGGCTGGCTGACGGTGCTGCCGGCGGACATCGCCCGTTTCCTGGCCGCGGGCAAGCCGGTGGCGGCGGTGCCGCTGACCGGCGGCGGCCACAGTGTCGGTCTGGTCGCCCCGGCGCGCGAGCCGCAGACCCCGGTCCTCGAAGCGCTGCTGGCCGAGGCGCGGCGCCTGTCCGAGGCGGATCTACCGGTTTCTTGATAGAAAACCTCTATCGAATGACGGAACAGCGATATTGAATCGTCTATGACGCCGTGGTGAATGGTGCGCGCACGTCAAGAAAGGCCAGCCATGCAGACCGCCCTGCCCGCCCCCGCCGCCGAGGACATCCGCGCCGTCATCGCGCCGCATCTGGCACTGGAAGGACCGCTGCTGCCGATGCTGCACGCGATCCAGCACGCCTTCGGCCATGTCCCCGAAACCGCGGTGCCGGTGCTGGCCGAGACGCTGAACCTGGGCCGGGCCGAGGTGCACGGGGTGATCAGCTTCTATCACGATTTCCGCGCCGCCCCGGCCGGGCGCCATGTGCTGAAGATCTGCCGGGCCGAGGCCTGCCAGTCGATGGGCGCCAATGCCCTGGCCGCGGCGACGCTGGCGAAACTGGGACTCGACTGGCACGGCACCACCGCCAACGGCGCGGTGACGGTCGAGCCGGTCTATTGCCTGGGCCTCTGCGCCTGCGCCCCGGCGGCGATGATCGATGACCGGGTGGTCGGCCGGGTCGACGGGGCGAAGATGGCGCGGATTCTGGCGGAGGCGGGCGCATGAGGATCTACGTTCCCCTCGACAGCGCGGCCAAGGCGCTTGGCGCCGATGAGGTGGCCGCGGCGGTCCTGGCCGAGGCGGCGGCACGCGGCATCGCGGTGACGCTGGTGCGCAACGGCTCGCGCGGGATGGTCTGGCTGGAACCGCTGGTCGAAGTCGAGACCGCGGCAGGGCGCACCGGCTTCGGCCCGGTCGCCCCCGAGGACGTCCCCGGCCTGTTCGACGCCGGCTTCGGCACCCATCCGCTGGCGCTGGGTGCGGTCGAGGCCCTGCCGTTCTTCGCGCGCCAGACCCGGCTGACCTTCGCCCGCTGCGGCGTCATCGACCCGCTGTCGCTGGCGGACTACGAGGCCCATGGCGGCCTGATCGGCCTGCGCCGGGCGCTGGGGATGACCGCCGAGGCGATCGTCGACGAAATCAAGCTGTCCGGCCTGCGCGGCCGCGGCGGCGCGGGCTTCCCCACCGGCATCAAGTGGGACACCGTGCGGCTGGCCCACGGCGCGCGGAAATACATTGTCTGCAACGCCGACGAGGGCGACAGCGGCACCTTTGCCGACCGCATGATCATGGAAGGCGACCCCTTCACCCTGATCGAGGGCATGGCGATCGCCGGCCTGGGGGTCGGGGCGACCAAGGGCTATGTCTATACCCGCAGCGAATACCCCGACGCGGTGGCGGTGATGCGCCGCGCCGTCGAGATCGCGCGGGCCTCGGGCGTGCTGGGCGACAGCGTTCTGGGCTCGGGCCGTGCCTTCGACATGGAGGTGCGCGTGGGCGCCGGCGCCTATGTCTGCGGCGAGGAGACCAGCCTGCTGAACAGCCTGGAAGGCAAGCGCGGCATCGTGCGGGCGAAGCCGCCGCTGCCGGCGCTGGAAGGCTTCCTTGGCCGGCCGACCGTGGTCAACAACGTCATCAGCCTGGCGACCGTTCCGGTGATCTTCGAGAAGGGCGCGGCCCATTATGCCGATTTCGGCCTCGGCCGGTCGCGCGGCACGATCCCGCTGCAGATCGCCGGGAACGTGCGCTTCGGCGGGTTGTTCGAGACCGCCTTCGGGATGAGCCTGGACGAGATCGTGAACGGCATCGGTGGCGGCACCGCCTCGGGACGCCCGGTGAAGGCGGTGCAGGTCGGCGGACCCCTGGGCGCCTATCTGCCGGTGCCCCACTTCGACACCCCCTTCGGCTATGAGGAATACGCGTCCAAGGACGCGCTGATCGGCCATGCCGGGCTGGTCGTCTTCGACGACAGCACCGACATGCTGGGCATGGCACGCTTCGCGATGGAATTCTGCGCCATCGAAAGCTGCGGAAAATGCACTCCCTGCCGGATCGGCGCGGTGCGCGGGGTCGAGACCATCGACCGGATCGCCGGCGGCGACCCCGGCGCCATCCCGCTGCTGGCGGACCTGTGCGAGACGATGAAGGACGGCTCGCTCTGCGCGCTGGGGGGCTTCACGCCCTATCCGGTGATGTCGGCGTTGAGCCACTTCCCCGACGATTTCGCCACCGCGAAGGCGGCCGCGGAATGACCCGGCGCGACCGGCACCCGGGCCGCTGCCCGACCGGCACCGCCGTTCCTTTTCAGGCGCGGCACGCTATATTGACGGCCAGCACGGCCATGACGACGGGGATGGAGGCACGGCCATGAAGGATTTCATCATTCCCTGGGACGACAGCGACATGGGCACGCCCGCCCGGGCGGGCAAGCCGGTCAGCCTGACCATCGACGGCTTCGACGTGACGGTGCCGGCGGGAACGTCGATCCTGCGCGCGGCGGCCGAGGCCGGGATCCGGGTTCCCAAGCTCTGCGCCACCGACAGTGTCGAGGCCTTCGGCTCGTGCCGGCTCTGCGTGGTCGAGATCGAGGGCCGACGCGGCACGCCCGCATCCTGCACCACGCCGGTGGCCGCGGGCATGGTGGTGCATACCCAGTCCGACAAGGTGCGCCGGATCCGCAAGGGGGTGATGGAGCTTTACATCTCGGACCATCCGCTCGACTGCCTGACCTGCGCGGCGAACGGCGATTGCGAGTTGCAGGACATGGCCGGCGCCGTGGGCCTGCGCGACGTGCGCTATGCCGCCGCCCCCGACGGCGGCTTCGGCAACCATTTCACCGCCCGCGATGCCGGCGGCAGCGTCAACCCGCAATGGCTGGCCAAGGATACCTCGAATCCCTACTTCACCTATGATCCGTCCAAGTGCATCGTCTGCTCGCGCTGCGTCCGGGCCTGCGAGGAGGTGCAGGGCACCTTCGCCCTGACCATCTCGGGCCGCGGCTTCGACAGCCGGGTTTCGGCCGGGGCGGCGGGCGACGACTTCCTGCATTCCGACTGCGTCAGCTGCGGCGCCTGCGTGCAGGCCTGTCCCACCGCCACCCTGCAGGAGAAATCCGTCATCGACCTCGGCACCCCAGACCGGTCGGTGGTCACCACCTGCGCCTATTGCGGCGTCGGCTGCTCGTTCAAGGCCGAGCTTTCGGGCGACCGGCTGGTGCGCATGGTGCCGTGGAAGCACGGCAAGGCGAACCATGGCCATTCCTGCGTGAAGGGCCGCTTCGCCTATGGCTATGCCACCCATCCCGACCGGATCCTGAACCCGATGATCCGCGAGTCGATCCAGGAACCCTGGCGCGAGGTGAGCTGGGACGAGGCGCTGAGCTTCGCCGCCGGACGCCTCCGGGCGATCCAGCAGGAACACGGCCGCCGCTCGATCGGCGTCATCACCTCGAGCCGCTGCACCAACGAGGAAACCTATCTGGTGCAGAAGCTGGCCCGGGCGGTGTTCCTGAACAACAACACCGATACCTGCGCCCGGGTCTGCCATTCGCCGACCGGCTATGGCCTTGGCCAGACCTTCGGCACCTCGGCCGGGACCCAGGATTTCGACAGCGTCGACGCCGCCGACGTGGTGATCGTGATCGGCGCCAACCCCACCGACGGCCACCCGGTCTTCGCCAGCCGGCTGAAGAAGCGGCTGAGGCAGGGCGCCAAGCTGATCGTGATCGACCCGCGCCGGATCGATCTGGTGCGCTCGGCTCATATCGAGGCGGCCTACCACCTGCCGCTCACGCCCGGCACCAACGTCGCCGTGGTCACCGCGCTGGCCCATGCGATCATCTCAGAAGGCCTGATCGCCGAGGACTTCATCCGCTCGCGCTGCGACTGGGACGAATACCTCGCCTATGCCGAGTTCGTCCGCGACCCGCGCCACAGCCCCGAGGCGACCGAGGCGCTGACCGGCGTTCCGGCGGCGGATCTGCGCGCCGCAGCCCGGCTGTTCGCCACCGGCGGCAACGGCGCGATCTATTACGGGCTCGGCGTGACCGAGCATTCCCAGGGCTCGACCACGGTCATGGCGATCGCCAACCTCGCCATGCTGACCGGCAATGTCGGCCGCAATGGCGTGGGGGTGAACCCGCTGCGCGGCCAGAACAACGTGCAGGGTTCCTGCGACATGGGCAGCTTCCCGCACGAGCTGCCGGGCTATCGCCATGTCAAGCTGCCCGAGGCGCGGGCGATCTACGAGAAGGTCTGGGGCGTCGCCATCGACCCGGAACCGGGCCTGCGGATCCCCAACATGCTCGACGCGGCGGTGGAGGGCACCTTCAGGGGGCTCTACTGCCAGGGCGAGGACATCCTGCAATCGGACCCCGACACCCACCATGTGGCGGCGGGGCTGGCGGCGATGGATTGCGTCATCGTCCACGACCTGTTCCTGAACGAGACCGCGAACTACGCCCATGTCTTCCTGCCGGGGTCGAGCTTCCTTGAGAAGAACGGCACCTTCACCAACGCCGAACGCCGGATCAACCGCGTGCGCAAGGTGATGGCGCCGCTGAACGGCTACGAGGACTGGGAGATCACCCAGATGCTGGCCAATGCCATGGGCGCGGACTGGGGCTATGACCATCCCGGCCAGATCATGGACGAGATCGCGGCCACCACGCCGTCCTTCGCGGGGGTGAGCTATGCGGTGCTGGACGAGAAGGGGTCGGTCCAGTGGCCCTGCAACGCCGCAGCCCCCGACGGCACGCCCTTGATGCATGTGGACGGCTTCGTCCGCGGCCGGGGGCGCTTCATCGTCACCGAATACGTGGCGACCGACGAAAGGACCGGGCCGCGCTTCCCGCTGCTGCTGACCACGGGGCGGATCCTCAGCCACTACAACGTGGGCGCCCAGACCCGGCGCACCCAGAACGTGGTCTGGCACCCCGAGGATGTGCTGGAAATCCATCCCCACGACGCCGAGGTGCGCGGCGTGAAGGACGGCGACTGGATCCGGCTGGCCAGCCGCGCCGGCGAGACGACGCTCAGGGCGACGCTCACCGACCGGGTCAGCCCCGGCGTGGTCTACACCACCTTCCACCACCCCGACACGCAGGCCAACGTGATCACCACCGACTACAGCGATTGGGCCACCAACTGCCCGGAATACAAGGTGACGGCGGTCCAGGTCGCGCTGTCGAACGGGCCCAGCGACTGGCAGGAAAGCTATGCTTCGCAAGCCGCCCGGTCGCGGCGCATCCTGCCGGCGGCGGAATGACCGGCCGGATCCCGCCCCTGCGCAGCCTGCCCGGTGTCGCCCACCGGGCCGACGGCGCGCAGGCGGTAGTCCGCGCCCTGCCCGAGGAGATCCCGGTGGCGATGGTCTATGACGGCGCCACCCAGGCGGTGATGATGGCGACGCCCCAGGACATCGCCGATTTCGCCACCGGCTTCTCGCTGTCCGAAGGCATCATCGCCGAGCCGGGCGAGATCGAAGGCTTCGAGGAGGTCGTGCAGCCGCAGGGGATCGAGGCGCGGATGTGGCTCAGGGCGGACCGGCGCACCGCGCTGGCAAGCCGGCGGCGCTTCATGGCCGGGCCGGTCGGCTGCGGGCTTTGCGGCATCGACAGTCTGGGCGAAGCCCTGCGCCCGCTGCCGACGGTCGCCGACACCGGGCTGCGGCTGCGGCGAAGCGATGTGCTTGGCGCCACCGAGGCCCTGCGCGCCCGCCAGCCGCTGCACGACCAGACCCGGGCGATCCACGCCGCGGGATTCCTGCGCCCGGGCGAGGGCATCGTGCTGTCGCGCGAGGATGTCGGCCGGCACAATGCGCTGGACAAGGTCATCGGCGCCTTGGCGCGGCAGGGGATCGACCCGGCCGGCGGCGCCTTCGTGATGACCAGCCGGCTGTCGATGGAACTGGTGCAGAAATGCGCGCTGGCGGGCTGCTCCTGCCTGATCGCGGTGTCGGCCCCGACCGCCCAGGCGCTGCGCCTGGCCGAAGCCGCCGGGATTACCCTTGTCGCCTTCGCCCGGGCGGACGGGTTCGACGTCTATTCCCGACCCCGAACGTATCTCGCCGAGGACGCGCATGTCGCCTGAGAAGATGGTCATGATGGCCAACCAGATCGCCACCTTCTTCCGCTCGCAGCCGGGCACCGACCAGGCCGCGCGGTGGCGGCCCATCTGAAGGACTACTGGGAGCCGCGGATGCGCCAGCAGCTGCGCGAACACGTCGCCGCCGGGGGCGAAGGGCTGGACCCGCTGGTGCTGGGCGCGGCGCAGCTGATCTGACCCGCGCCGGCGCCAGTCCGTTCCGTCAGGCGACCAGCGTCCGCAGCCGGTCCCGAAGCCACAGGCTGCGCGGGTCGCGGTCGTTGCGCCGGTGCCAGACCGCCATCACCGGAAAGTCGCGGATCGCCAGCGGCGGGGCGGCGGTGACCAGTCCGAAGCCGGGGCAAAGCCGCGGGCGATCCGCGAGGGCAGCGTCACCAGCGCGCCGGTGGCGGCCGCCGCGCCAGCGCCGGCAGGAACCCCGGCAGCGCCGGCACCACCCGCCGCGCCAGCCCGGTCGCCGGCCAGCGTCTCGTCGACCACGCCGCGCAGGTCGCCGACGGGCGAGACCAGGATGTGGTCTGCCGCGGCATAGCGGGCCAGATCCAGCGCGGGTGCCCCGGGCAGGCGCCCGGGCAGGCCGGCGACCAGAAAACCCTCGCGGTAAAGCGTCTCGGCCGCGATGCTGTCGGGCAGGTCCCACAGGAACCCCAGCGCAAGATCGGCGCGGCCCTCGACCAGCGCCTGATCGCCGCGCGCCGGCCCAGCGGCAGCACCGACAGATCCAGCCCCGGCGCTCCGGTGCCGCAGGTCGGCGGCGAGACCCGGCAGGATCCCCGCCTGTTCCGCATCCAGCGCGCAGATCCGCACCACGCCGCGCGCCGTGGCCGGATCGAAGGCCCGCGCCCGGCCAAGCGCGCCCCCTGGCGACCGCCGCCGCCACCGGCGTCTCCAGCGCCAGCGCGGTCGCGGTCGGGTCCATCCCGTGCGGGCGGCGCAGGAACAGCGGATCGCCGAACACGTCGCGCAACCGCCGCAGCGCCTGGCTGATCGCCGACTGGGTCAGGCCCAGATCGGCCGCGACAAGGCTGGCCTTGCGGTACCGCAACAGCCCCAGAAAGATCAGCAGCAGGGTCAGATCCAGCCGCCTGAGTTCGGCATTCCTGAATTCAGACATGACGCTTCTTCGTTATCCTTTCAGTCAGTCCGGGCGTATCCCGGAAGCCGGACGGAACGCAAGGAGATCGGGCGATGCGGATCGCGATCATCGGAACCGGAAACGTGGGCGCGGCGCTGGCGCGGGGTCTGGCGCAGGACCGGGCCGGCAAGGGGCACGCGGTGACCCTTGGCACCCGCCGGCCCGAGGCGCCGGACGTCGCGTCGCTGGCCGCCGCGACGGGTGCCGCCGTCGCCCTGCCCGATGCCGCCGCCGCCGCGGCCGAGGTGGTGATCCTCGCCCTGCCCTGGACCGGCGCGGAAGCGGCGGTGCGGGGTCTGGGCGACCTGTCGGGCCGCATCGTCATCGACTGCACGAACCCGTTGGAGATGACCGGGGACGGGCTTGGCCTGACCATCGGCCACAGCACCAGCGGCGGCGAGACGGTGGCGGGCTGGCTGCCCGGCGCCCGGGTGGTCAAGACCCTGAACCAGGTCGGCGCCGAGCTGATGGCCCGCAACGACCACCTGCCGTTTCGGCCGGTGATGTTCATGGCCGGCGACGATGCGGAGGCGAAGCAGGTGGTGGCGGGACTGCTCGCCGCGCTTGGCTTCGCGCCGCAGGATGCCGGACCGCTGGTCCGCGCCCGGCTGCTCGAGCCCTTCGGGATGCTCTGGATCAACCAGGTGCTGAACCAGGGCATGGGCCGCGACTGGGCCTTCGCCACCGTCGCGGGCTGAGCCCGCCGCGCGCCCTTGCGCCTGTCCTGCCAACCCTGACCCCGAACGGAGTTCCGCCATGACCGCACTGATCGAACGCCACGGCCAGAAGCGCATCCTGATGCTGGCCGCCAACCCCGCCGTCTCGCCCGTCACCGGCTGGCCGGTGGGATTCTGGTGGGCCGAGCTGACCCATCCCTACTGGGCCTTCGCCGAAGCCGGCTATGCCATCGAGATCGCGAGCCCCATGGGCGGCGACCTTGCCGCCGATGCCCTGTCCGACCCCGAGGATCCCTCGGGCTATTCGGCGGGGGATCTGCTCTCGCTCGGCTTCAAGCATTCGCCGCAGCATGCCGGGATACTGAAGGGGACGCGCGCGGTCGCGGATCTGGACCCCGAGGCCTATGACGCGGTCTTCCTGGCCGGTGGGCAGGCACCGATGGTGACGATGATCGACGACACCGGGCTGCACGCCTTCCTCGCCCGCGCCTTCGAGGCCGGCCGGATCGTCGCCCCGGTCTGCCACGCCGCCTGCGTGCTGCTGAAGGTGCGGCTGTCCACCGGCGCGCTGCTGGCCGAGGGTCGCACCTGGACCGGCTTCGCGAATGTCGAGGAGGATTACGCCGAAACCGTCGTCGGCCGGCCGATCCAGCCGTTCCGGATCGAGACCGAGGCGCGCAAGATCCCTGGCACCAACTTCATCACCGCCGGCGCCTTCCGCCCCTTCGCGGTGCGCGACGGCACCCTGATCACCGGGCAGCAGCAGGTCTCGGGCAGCGCCGCGGCCGCGCTGGTGATCGAGGCGCTGGGGCACTGAGCGGCGCCCGCGCCGCCCCGGCCCCCTACCCGGCCTGCATCACCACTGGTAGACTTCAAGCTTCTCGGCGGTGATGGAATAGCCGATCTCGGCAATGTCGGTCGACCGGATCGCCGCCTTCAGCGGCCCGGTCACCCAGACCGGATCCCACAGATAGTCGTTCGGCCAGGGCCGTTCGGTCGTGACGAAGACCAGCTGGTTGGCGGGGGGCGGCGGGACATGGATGCAGGCGCCCACGTAGGGGACCAGGACGAAGCTCGTCACCCCGTCGGCGCCCATGTCGACGGGGATGATGTAGCCGGGCAGCTTCACCGTCACCCCGTCCAGATCCATGTTCAGCTTCGCGGCGTTCGCGTCATAGATCGGGTTCCAGGTGTCGTTGGCCTCGTCGATCTCGCCTTCGCCGACGATCTCGCCATAGGGCACGCCGGGGGGGATCAGGTCTTCCCAGGTGATCTCGCGCACCGCCGCCCGGGCCGGCCGGGGCAGCACCAGCCCCGCCCCGGCCCCGGCCAGCAGGGCACGGCGGGTGAAAAGGACGGGTCTCGGCTTCGTGTCTGTCATGTCCGCACCATCATGCCATCAGCCAGCGACAGGCGATAGGCCCTGAGGGCCGGAACCAGGCTGGCCACCGCCGCCGCCGCGACGACGCCCAGCAAGGTCCAGGCCTCGCGCGGGCCGGGCGGGTCCAGCGGCAGCCAGAGCCCGAAGGCCGCGTCGATCCAGGGCCGGGCGACCGCCAGCACGGCATAGAGGATCGCCATGCCAAGCGCCGCACCGATCGCCGCCATCAGGACCGCCTCGAGCACCAGAAGCCCCAGAATTGTCGCCGGCCGGGCCCCCATCGCCCGCCAGATCGCCATCTCGCGCCGGCGTTCGTTGAGCGAGGACAGGATCATCGCCATCATTCCGATCAGCGCGGTCACCACCACCATGGCGGAAACCCCGGTCAGCGCGGTCTCGGCCACGCCGACGATCTGCCAGAGTTCCTGCAGGGCGACGCCGGGCAGGATCGCCAGCAGCGGCTCCTCGGGGTAGTCGTTGATCCAGCGCTGCAGGCCGAAGACCTGGAGGCGCGACTTGACCCCCACCAGCGCGGCGGTGATCGCCTTGGGCGTCAGGTCCATGCCCCGGATCACCTCGACCGGGGTGGTCTGGCCGGGCAGCTTCGCGCCGCCCTTCCAGTCCACATGGATCGCCTCGATCGCCTGAAGGCTGACGATCACCGTCCGGTCCACAGGGGTGCCGGTGCGGTCCAGGATGCCCGAGACCCGGAACGGCTGGTCCTCGTGCCGGGTGAACGAGGCCAGCCCATGGGCGACGACGATCGGGTCGCCGACCTTGTAGCCCAGCGTGCGCGCCACCTCGGCGCCGATCACCGTGTCGTAAAGGTCGGCGATGCGCTGGCCGTCGGCGAAGTCCAGCGCCCTTCCGCCGCGATAGCGGTAATGGGTGAAGAACCCTTCGGTGGTGCCCATCACCCGGAACTGCCGGTGGCTGTCGCCCAGCGAGATCGGCACGATCCAGTCCACCTCGGGCCGGGCGGCGATGTCCTGGTAACTGGCCCAGGTCACGTTGTTGGTGGCGTTGCCGATGCGGAACACCGCATAGAGCAGCAGCTGCACCGCGCCGGAGCGGGCGCCCACGATCAGGTCGGTGCCCTGGATGGTGTCGGCAAAGCTGGCGCGGGCGCCGGTGCGAACCTTCTCGACGCCCAGGAACAGCGCCACCGACAGGGCGATGGCGAGGATCGTCATGGTCACGGTCAGGGCGCGGGCCATGAGCGAGGCGAAGGCAAGGCGCAGGATCATGCCGCGGCCCTTCCGGCCCGGGCAATCTGGCCAAGCTCGAGCACCCGGTCGAAGCGGGCGCCGATCCGGTCGTCATGGCTGACCATCAGAAGCGTGGTGCCCGCCGCCCGGACCTGGGCGAAGAGAAGACCCAGAAAGACGTCCTGCGTCCCGGCATCCAGCGCCGAGGTCGGCTCGTCGGCGACGATCAGCGGCGGCTGGCCGATCAGCGCGCGCGCCACCGCGACGCGCTGCTGCTGCCCGACGCTGAGCCGCCCGGCCGGCTGGCGCAGCAGGTCGTCCGACAATCCCAGCCCGGCGCAGAGCCGCGCGGCCTCGGCCCTGCCGTCACCGGCGCAGGCCCGCCGCGCCGGGGCGAAGACCAGCGGCAACAGGATGTTGTCGGTCACGCTGGCATAGGGCAGCAGGTTGAACTGCTGGAAGATCACGCCGATATGCTCGGCCCGGAAGCGGTCGCGCGCGCCGGGGGACAGAAGCGCCAGATCGGTGCCGTCGACCCGGACCGACCCGGCGTCGGCGGTGACGATGCCGCAGATCAGCGCCAGCAGCGTCGATTTCCCCGAGCCGCTTTCCCCCAGCAGCAGCGCCGTCTCGCCCCGCGCCAGATCCAGTTCGGGGACCGACAGGGCGAAGCCGGCCCGCCCCGGCCAGCGGAAGCGCACGTCCCGAAGGGACAGGGGCAGGTCGGCGTCGGCCATGGCTCAGATCCGCCCGGCCAGATCCAGCGTGGGCGCCTCGCGGGTGACTTCGGCACTGCCGGCGCCCTTGGCGGTGATCAGCTGGATGTCCAGTTCCCGCGCGTTCGGGAAGGCGGTGAAATAGGCGAAGTCGATCCGGTCCAGCGCCGCCGGCTCGCCGCAGGTCAGCACATAATCGGCGTCGAATTCCGCATGGGCGGCCTCGCCGGCATGGTCCTCGTCCGCATGGCCCTCGGGGTGGCCGTCCGCGGCGTGGTCCGCGTCGCTGTGGCCCTCGGTGCCGTGGTCGTGGTCGTCGTGGTCCTCGGTGACAAGTCCGGCGGCGGCCTCAGTCACGGTGCAGCCGGCAGCGGCGGGCAGCACGAACAGCTCCAGCGGACGTTCCAGCAGCGCGATGGCAGCGGCCAGCGCCGCCTTGTCCTCGGCGGAGTCGGCGGCATGTTCGAAGCCGACGATGTCGGCGCCGGGAACATGCAGTTCCATCGACACCTGCGCGCCCTCGACGGCGATGTTCAGGGCGCCGGTGCCATGGACATGGGCGCCGAGTTCGCGGTGCGCGTCCTCGGCCAGAACTGCGGGGACGGGGGCGGCCGCAAGGATCGCGAGGGTGGCAAGGGCAAGGCGGGACATCCCGGTTCCTTTCATTCTGGGGCGTTCATACACAGATTCGATGACGGTCGCTGCCCGGTCAGTGGCGACCTTCTGTCCGGGCCGGCTGGTCGCGGGCGAGGGTCTGGCGTTCCGCCCGGTCCAGCCGGGCGAGCCGTTCCGCGACGCTGGCGCCCGAGGCGCCGGCCTTCAGCCAGATCCGCCGGCAGGATTGCGGCGACCAGGGCAGCGCGGCATTGGCCAGCCAGCGGCGCAGCTCGGGCGGCAGGGCATCGAAGGCCCGCATCGGATCCCCGGCGCCGCTCCGGCGCGGCAGCGCGGTCGCACCAAGGTTGGTGCCGGTCCGGTGCCGGCGGTCCGGGGGAGCGCTCAGCATGATCCGGCCTCGTCCACCGGGTCGATCACAAGGACCAGCCGGGTCTCGCCGGCCGTCGCGGCGGGCGAGCGGTGGACGATCCCGGACAGCTCGCGGCCCGGCCAGAGCAGGCCGCGGAACAGGCCCACGGTGCCCGTCGGCATCACATGCACGGTTGCCGGGTCGTCGCCGGGCCGGCCCGGGCCGAATTCGGTGCCGGTACCGCGCAGGGTGCAGATCACCCGGCCCCGGACCACGTCCAGATGCCACTTCGGACAGGCCTGACGGTCGCGCACCTCGAGCCGGACCTCGAGCAGCAGCGCCGCCAGCGCCTCGGCGGCATGGCAGGCCAGCGCGGCAACCTCGGTCACCAGACGGTCGCGGTCGGGGCCTTCGGGGGTTCCGGCCGCAGCGCAGGCCTCGGCCACCGCCCCGGCCACCGCGCCGGGCCGCAGTTGGCGGCGCAACCGGGGAAGCGCCTCGACCGGGATTGCGTCGAGCCAGGCCTGGAAACCGGGGGCCGGCTCCCGCAGCCAGAGCGCGGCGGCAACGCCGTCAAGGTCGATCGTGCTCAGGACACCGGGATCGAGGCTGGTGGTGATCGTGGTGGCCAGCCGGGGCCGCGTGTCGGTCATGCGGCGGCCTCCGCCCGGCGCCAGACCGGAAAGGGATCGGGCAGCCGTGCCCAGGCGCGCGGATCGGTCCCGGCCGCCGGGTCGATCAGGCAGGCGTCCAGCCGCGCGCGGATCGCCGCCGCGTCCATGCCGGCGCCGATGAACACGATCTCCTGCCGGCGGTCGCCGAAGGGGTCCGCCCAGTGCCGGGCGATATAGGCCTGGGCATCCGGGTGACCCGGCCAGCGCGCCTTCGGCACCGCCGCCCACCACGTCCCCAGCGGCGCGACGCTGGACAGTGCACCCGCGAGCGAGAATTCCGCCACCCAGTCGGGCCGCGTGGCGATCCAGAAATGCCCCTTGGCGCGGATCACCCCCGGCAGAGGCCCGTTCAGGACGTCGTGGATGCGCTCGGGCACGAAAGGCCGCCGCGCCCGGTAGACGAACGAGGTGACGCCGTATGCCTCGGTCTCGGGGACATGCTCGGCATGGCCGTGCAGTTCCTTGGCCCAGAGCGGATGCGCGTGGGCGCGGTCGACGTCGAACAGCCCGGTGTCCAGCACCGCAGCGGCCGGGACATCGGCATGGTCCGCCTCGATAATCCGGGCGTCGGCGTTCAGGCTGCGCACGATCTTCCGCGCCGCATCCAGCCGATCTGGCCCGGCATCGGAGGCCTTGTTCAGGACCACCACGTCGGCGAATTCGATCTGGTCGGTCAGCAGGTGGACCAGGGTACGGGCATCGCCCTCGCCCAGGGTCTCGCCCCGGTCTGCCAGGACATCGTGGCTGGCATAGTCGGCCAGCAGGTTCACCGCGTCGACCACGGTCACCATGGTATCCAGCCGGGCGACGTCCGACAGGCTGTTGCCGTCGGCGTCGCGGAACTCGAAGGTGGCGGCCACCGGCAGCGGCTCGGCGATGCCGGTCGATTCGATCAGCAGGTAGTCGAAGCGCCCCTCGGTGGCCAGCCGGCGCACCTCGGCCAGAAGATCGTCGCGCAGCGTGCAGCAGATGCAGCCGTTCGACATCTCGACCAGCGCTTCCTCGGTCCGGCTCAGGGAGCCGCCGGCGCGGACCAGATCGGCGTCGATGTTCACCTCGGACATGTCGTTGACGATGACGGCGACGCGCCGACCCTCGCGGTTGTTGAGGATCCGGTTCAGCAGTGTCGTCTTGCCGGCACCCAGGAAGCCGGAGAGCACGGTGACGGGAAGGCGGGGATCGGCGGTCGGTCGGGTCATCGCGGCTGGCTCCTGCGTCGGACGCGGTCGCCGTCTTGTTATGGTATAACATACCACGTCGCAAGAGCGAACCGCCGCCGGCGCAGGCGACCCCGGCCGAAGCCGGCGCTGGCAGCGGCCGCAACGAGAAAGGGCCCGCCCCTTTGGGCAGGCCCGGACAAGACTGTCTGGCGATCCTGTGGGGACCGGCCGCCCCGGCGGGGCTGGCCATCCCAAGACCAGGGGCGGTCTCAGAACCTGGCGTTGAACGCGACCGGGTCGATTCCCAGCTGGCGCAGGGTGGCGGCATCCGGCTTGCGGTGTGCCTCGACCGCTGCCGACGCCCGACCGGCGGCGCCGATGATGGCGAAGGCCTCGCCGATCACGGCAAGAACGGTGCGGGCGGTGGTCATGCTGCTCATCTGTCCGAATCCTCGGTGGTTCTTCAGGCGCCGGGACCGTCCCGGCTTTCCTGAGCAACAGATGGACCCCGGACAGGGCGGCCACAACGACAACGGCCGAAACGCCGCCATGCGTCTGCTGCAATGCAGCGGAACGCAAAGGCCCCCGGCGATGGCGTCGCCGGGGGCCCTGCAGGACCAGAGCGCTCCTCCCCGCTCAGTCCTCGTCACCTGCGAGCTGGGACAGCACCTGGCCCTCGCCGCGCATCCGCAGGATCAGCGGCACGATCAGCGCCGCGGCGGCGATCGCCAGAAGAACCGCGGCGATCGGCGAGGTGAACAGCACCGTCCAGTCGCCCTGGCTGATCGAGAGCGCCCGGCGCAGTTGCTGCTCGGCCATCGGGCCAAGGATCAGGCCCACCACGATCGGCGCGATCGGATAGCCGAACACCCGCATCCCGTAGCCCATCACCCCGAAGATCAGCAGCATCGCCAGTTCCACCGAGGACGGGTTCGCCCCGATCGTGCCCAGCGTCGCGAACAGCAGGATGCCGGCATAGAGCCAGGGCTTCGGGATCGACAGCATCCGCACCCAGAGACCGACCAGCGGCAGGTTCAGCACCAGCAGCATGGCATTGGCGATCAGGAGCGAGGCGATCAGGCCCCAGACCAGCGTCGGGTTGGTGGCGAACAGCAGCGGACCGGGCTGCAGGCCGAACTGCTGGAAGCCCGCCAGCATGATCGCCGCCGTCGCCGTGGTCGGCAGGCCCAGCGTCAGGAGCGGCACCAGCGTGCCCGCCGCGCTGGCATTGTTCGCCGCTTCCGGGCCGGCCACGCCCTCGATGGCGCCGTGGCCGAATTCCTCGGGATGCTTCGAGAGCTTCTTCTCGGCCGCATAGGACAGGAAGGTGCCGATCTCGGCGCCGCCCGCCGGCATGGCGCCGATCGGGAAGCCGATCAGGGTGCCCCGGATCCAGGGCTTCCACGACCGCGCCCAGTCCTTCCGGCTCATCCAGACCGAACCCTTGACCGCCAGCACCTCGTCATTGCCGGTGCGGCCGATCCCGGCCACCGCCAGCGCCTCGCCGATGGCGAACATGGCGACCGCCAGGGTGGTGACCTCGATCCCGTCCAGAAGCTGCGGCACCCCGAAGGACAGCCGCGCCTGCCCGGTCAGCTGGTCGATGCCGACACAGGCGAGGCCAAGGCCCACGAACAGCGAGGTCAGCCCGCGCAGGGTCGAGTCGCCGAAGGCGGACGAGACGGTCACGAAGGCCAGCACCATCAGCGCGAAGTATTCCCGCGGCCCGAACACCAGCGCCATCTTGACGACCGAGGGCGCGAGGAACGCGAGGAGCAGCGTGGCGATCAGGCCGGCGACAAAAGACCCAATCGCCGCGGTGGCCAGCGCGGGGCCGCCCCGGCCCTGCCGCGCCATCTTGTTGCCTTCCAGCGCGGTGATGATCGAGGCGCTTTCGCCCGGTGTGTTGAGCAGGATCGAGGTGGTCGACCCGCCATACATGCCGCCGTAGTAGATCCCGGCGAACATGATCAGCGATCCCGCCGGGTCGAGCCCGTAGGTGACGGGCAGCAGCAGCGCCACGGTCAGCGCCGGGCCGATCCCCGGCAGCACGCCCACGGCGGTGCCCAAGGTCACGCCGATCAGCGCGTAGAGCAGCATCGCCGGCTGGGCGGCGGTGACGAGCCCCTGCATCAGGAATTCGAAGGCGCTCATGAGAACAGTCCCAGCACGGCGCGTTCCAGGGGTCCGGTCGGCAGATTCAGTTGCAGCACCTGCGAGAAGACGGCCCAGACCACGAAGCTGAACAGGATGCCCACCGGGATGGTAAACGCGAGGTTGCGCTTGCCGAAGCCGCGGGCGGTGAAGGCGAACAGGAGCCCGGTCGCGATCGAGAAGCCGGCGACGTTGAGCAGTACGAGTTGGGCGACGAGGCCGCCGATGATCCACAGCACCGGCACCGGCGCCTGGCGGGGTCGGCCCGGGAAGTCGCCGCGCAGGGCGGCGATCGCGGTCCAGATCGCCAGCCCGATCAGGCCGAAGCCGATCACCTCGGGCACGGTTCCGGGGCCGACCTGGGAATAGCTGGCGCTTGCGTCAAGCCGCAGCGCGTCCAGAACGATCACGCCGCCGAACACGGCAAGGCCGGCGGCCACGGCCAGCGCCGCCCTGTCGGGGCGGCGCAGACCTTGAAGGACCCTTTCGGTCATTTCACCAGCCCGACGTCCTTGAGAACGGCCTGGGTGGTGGCGATTTCGGTCTCAAGCTGCGCGGTGAAGGCGTCGCCGGACAGATAAGTGTCGGTCCAGCCCTTGGTCGCCAGCTGCTCCTG
>JBGAOK010000141.1:0-6366 GCA_044221805.1 Meridianimarinicoccus sp. | reverse complement strand
CATGGATTTGGAGGATTTGATGACAGCGATCTTTTTGAGCATTTCGACCCAAATACAGCGACCATTTATTTTCGGGGGGATACTTTCAATCTTCGGGACGCGGCTAATGCTGCAATTCGAATACGCGGAAAAGCGCAAGCCAAGATTGATTCTTTCCGTGGTTGACGCCGCTTGCGTCGAAGAAGTCTCTGCATCTTTCGGGTTCGGCTCGGTGACGACTGTGAAGCAAGCATAGGTCGGGCAATCTGCCCACCGTCCCGCTGGCACACGTCCGCCGTTTCCCTTCACGACATCCGTCTCCGCGGGCTACACATGTTCCGGTGAAGCCGATCACCAACTGTTCCGCCGCCCGCAAGGCGCTCCGCCGGGTGCCGGCGAAAGCGGCTAAGCAGATCGGTGGCAAGATCGAGGCCTATGCGGAGAACCCATGCGAACAACGTCAAGAAGCTGGAGGGCGAGGACGGCATCCGGCTCCGCGTCGGCGACTGGCGGGTGATCATGCTGGACGGAGACGTGATCGACGTGATCCGCATCGGCCCGCGCGGCAGCGTCTACAAGGAGTGAGCGATGAACAAGACCGTGACCATCCCGCTCGAGGAATACCAACGCCTGCTTGAGGCGGCGGAAGACCTGGAAGATCTCCGGACGCTGGAGCATGCGCGGGCCAACCCCGAGGAAGGCGTCCCCCATGCTTTCGTGGTGCGCCTGATCGACGGCGAGAGCCCCGTGGCGGTCTATCGGGACTGGCGGGGGCTGAGCCAGACGGAGCTGGCGCGGCGGTCCGGGGTGAACCGGACGCAGATCGCGGATATCGAGGCGGGCCGCAAGACCGGGTCGGTGGCGACGCTGAAGAAGCTGGCCGACGCGCTGGGGGTCGCGATCGACGATCTGGTCTGAGAGGCGGCCGTGTTCCTGGGGTTGCTTCCCCGCTGGCGCGGGGATGCCCTGGGTTGCGGGCTCAGGGGTGCGTCCTCGCCGGCGGGCCGCCTGCCCGGCGCCCATTCTCGGCCCCCATTCCCAACTCCGGTGGTCGGGTCCGGTCGGGGTGACGCGTTTCGGCCGCCGGCCTGGGCCATCGGCCCGCTCGGTACCCGGCCCGGGGGCCCATCCTCACAGGCGGCCGCCGCGGGCGCCAGGTTGCCCATGGTGAACCACAGGACGGGATCAGGGAAAGCTGACCATCCGTCTGCGTTCGACGCCGGCAGCGATCGGCAGCCAGGACAGCGTCAGTGTCGCCGGCCCCTTCGGCAGCACATCGGCAACCTGATAACAGCGGCCCGCCAGTTCCGTGAACGGGAAGTTGTCGTTCAGGTAGACCTCACGGACCTTTCCGTCGGGGTTATCGACCTGGATGCGGACCTGGTGATCGCGGTCCGGCAACTCGGGACAGCGATCGAAGACCCGGACGAACTCGGTGCCCTTTCGGCAAAGCCGTCCCAAGGCCGGATCGTCATCGGCGTCGCACTCGGCCAATGGCAGCAGCGCGTCCTTGGTCTCGAGGCAGACATAGGCGAAATCGCCCTCAAGGAACACCGACCCCGGGGCCGGAAAGGCCGGACAGGTCCGCGGCGTCACCGACACCGCCTGTTCAAGGTTCTCAAGGCCGAAGGTCCGGGAAATGATGCCCATATGGGGATTGTTGTGGTGAAACACCGGGGTGGCCATCGCCCCGCCCCAACGGAATGTCGGCATGGCCGGGTCGCCGACCAGGCGGATGGTCTGCCCGCCATAGCCGTTCAGGGCCACCACCGCAGCGTGGATCCGGGAGGCCAGCGCCAGTTCCGCCCGGGACGCCGCGGCACGGTCGTGCCAGATCAGTGCCGACAGCGCCACGTTCAGCGCCGCGAACAGGCCAAGCGCGGCCATTGCCAGTCCGGCCACAGGCCGCGCGGGGCGGTCGCGGACTGCACCGGCGTGGATCGCCACCGCCGACAGGATCAGGGCCGCGATCCAGAAGCCCAGGTAGCCCACGGCGCGGGGCGGCCATTCCCCCGGACCGGCGATGAAGAAGAAGACGCTGGGAAACACGACGATCAGCACGGTCGAGGCAAGCGCCGCGCGCAGCACTTCCAGCACTCCCGCCGCGGTGTCGCCTTCGCGGACCCGCCACAGGCTGGCCAGTACCGGCGCGGTGAGCGCCAGAAGGCTGAACCCGAGCAACAGCATCCGGATCGGCGTGAACGGCACCACCAGCGCCCCCTTCAGGGTCAGGGACAGAGTGAAGGGCAGCCGGGACAGCTTCTGCAGGAACCTGTCGCCACTGGGCAACCCGAAGCGGCTCTCGACGATCTCGCGGCCCTGCGCGGCCATGTAGGACTGCCATTCAGCGCCATGGATCACGATCGCGAGGGCGGCCGCGACGGCGCAGGCAAGCATCAGGACCGTCACCGGACCCAGCCGGTGGCGGTCCCAGCGCAGCAGCGCCAGCATCGGCAGGACCGCGCCAAAGACCGCGAAGGGCTGGAAGATGCCATAGCTGAGCGCAATCCCCTGCGCCGCGACGAGGGTGGCGGGCGGCCAGAACCACCACGGCCGTCCCAGGCAGGCGACCAGCAGCCAGAAGCTGCCCAGTGACAGCAGCATCGCGAAAGGATAGGCGAAGACATGGGCGTTGAAGTTCAGCGCATCGGCCATATAGGGATAGTTCACCCCGGCCGCGAACAGCAGCAGTGCCGCAATGGCGCGCCACTGGGGCGCCGGCGCCACTGCGCGGGCGATGATCCAGGACATGGCGAGGAAGCACAGGAAGGCCAGCACCAGTTGCAACGGCATGCGGAACCGATCGCCGAGCAGGTCGCGGAAGATCACCTCCATCGCCCAGCGGCCCTCGGTCGCGGTCCACGGCACGTAATCGCCCGCCAGGTGGCGCCAATCGTCGGCATTGTAGCCCTCGACCATCAGGCCAAGGCCGGTGACCAGACCGAACAGGACCAGCGCCGCCAGGACGAACCGCGGCGGGCCGAAGCGCTCCCGGGCAAGCGCCGCCTTCACTTTTCGACCTTGTCGCAGGCCCAGGTCCCGGCCGGAATGGCGCCCTCCGGGATCCGGTAGGCGGATTCGATCAGCGCGGCGGTGTCGGCGGACGACGGCAGCACCAGCGACCAGACGATCTCGCCCTCGGGCGTCGTCTCGAAGACCCGGCCGGCGGCGGTCTCGGCAACCAGCCGGTTGCCGTTGGGCAGTTCCTGGTGAGTGCCCATGATCCAGCTGAAGAACACCGCCTCCTTGTTCTTGGGGTAAAGCGTCTCGGTCCGGCCGGTTGCCGGGTCATGGCTCAGGATCCGGGTGCCCGCGAAATCCCGCCCCGGCAGCGCCCGCAGGATGCCGTTGTCATAGACCTCGATCCGTCCGTCTGCGGCGATGTCGGGGTCGTGCTGCGCCATCCAGGGCCCCGACGTCATCCACTTGAAGGCGCCGGTCTCCGCGTCGGCGATGGCCAGCGCGCTGGGGTTTCTCAGGGAAAACAGCAGGTCGCCCGGATCGACGTCGGGTATCTTCGCCGCCAGAGCCGGTGTCACCACCTCGATGTCGTTGAGATGCAGGGGGTCAAGTGCAGCCGGGTCCATCTTCTCGAAGACGACGAACTCCTGCTCGGCGCCCAGCCAGTCCAGCGCCGGCCCCAGCACCGGCACCTCGCGCAGGATCTTGCCCTCCGGCGAGACCAGCAGCGCGACATCGGCATAGAAGTTGTCGGAGTCCATCACTTTCCGGGCATTGGCGCCAAGGATGAAGTCCGACGGGTCGATCTGGTCGGGTTCCAGCTTTGCCGGGATCCAGTAGTTGCCGTCGGCGGTGCGGGTGATCGAATGATGCGTCATCCGGTCGAGGGTCCAGATCAACTCGCCGCAGGCGCCGTACTTGGCGGTGCCTTTCTCGGCGTAGTTCACGACGATCGACCCGTCCGGCTCGATCACCACGCCCTGGGTGTGGTAGCCGAACCGACTTTTCGGCAGATTCTTCCGGGGAACCACATGGGTTGGGTTCGGCCAGGCGGCGTCGAAGTCCATCGGCCATTCGCGGATCAGCGTCCCCGCCATGTCATAGAGCCGGATCGCGGGGCCTTCGCCGAAGACGCCCTGGACCAGGGTCAGTCCCGGCGCCGTCCGGCCCTCGACGTTCACGGTCACGCCGTCACCGGGATACTTCCGCGGCACGATCTTCGGATCCCGCAACCACGGCCCGACGATCATCTCCTTCAGCGTGGCGCGTGTAGAGGCGAAGAGACCGTAGGGCGGCAACTGGAACAGCGCCATCGTCATGCCCAGACAGAAGGCCAGAAATGCGGCGGCGAGGACGAAGAACGAATATCGGATCCAATCGGACTTGAACATGTGGGCCACCCAGCAACCAAGATCCGGCAAAAGCAGCGACGGCTGCACCGGTAGTCGATGTCTAGCGGGAGTCCGGGGGTCGGGACAAACGAAACTTGCCGTAAGGTTCAGGCGCTGTCGCGCGGGCGGCGCGATCCCGGGGTCAGCCGAAGCGCCGGCCGAGCCGCGGCAGGGAGGCGCGCTTCAGGATCGCCCGGCGACTGGCGGCGGCACCGGACGCCACCAGCGGGTCGACGATGGCCGCGATCGCCGCCGCGACGGCCGGTCCGTCCTGCGCGGCCAGATCGATCAGGAAGGCGTCGGGATGACAGGGCCGGATGCCGTGGCGGGCCAGCACCCTGCCCGGGAAATCCGACAGGTTCAAGGTCACGACCACCGCGGCCCGCCCCGCGATCGCCGCCGCAAGCACATGGGCATCGGCCGGATCCGGCAGGGCGAGCGACGCTTCGAGGTCGGCGTCGGCCTCGACCGCGCCGGCGGGAAAGGCCGCGGTCAGGGCGGTGATCTCGGCCTCCACTGTCCGGGCCTGCTCGGGGTGGCTGCGGCGCACCGCGCGGCGCCATTCCTCGAGGATCCGCGCCGACCAGAGCGGCGCGTACAGCCCGGCCGCCGCGCAGTGCTCCAGCAGTCCGCGCAGCACGGTCGGATAGAGCACGCAGGTGTCCAGCACCGCGCGCATCAGTCCAGCCGGAAGAAGAGCGCCTTGAGGTAGCTGCTTTCGGCCAGCTGCAGGTGCTGGGGATGGTCGGGCGAGGCAAAGCCCGTGTGCAGAATCTGCGCGAACCGCCCGGCCCGGCCGATGCCCCGCACGCAGGCCTCACGGAACAGGTCGAGCCCGGCGGCGTGCGAGCAGGAACACAGCACCAGACAGCCGCCCCGGTCCACCAGCGGCGCCGCAAGCCGGGCCACCCGTTCATAGGCGCGCAGACCCGCTTCCAGCGCCGGCTTGGCCGGGGCGAAGGCGGGCGGGTCGCAGACCACCAGCCCGAAGGTCTCGCCCGTCTGGCCCAGATCGGTCATCACCTCGAAGGCATCGCCCTTGCGGGTGGCGAAGCGTGCCGCCACGCCGCCGGCCACCGCGCCTTCGGCGGCAAGGTCCAGCGCCGGTTGCGAGCCGTCCACGGCCAGGGCGCTTTCGGCCCCCGCCGCCAGCGCCGCCAGCCCGAAACCGCCCACATGGCTGAACACGTCCAGCACCCGCTGCCCGCGGGCCAGACGCTGGGCGAAGGCATGGTTGTCGCGCTGGTCGAAGAACAGCCCGGTCTTCTGCCCGCCCATCAGGTCGGCCAGATAGGTGGCCCCGTTCATCGGCACCGGCACCGGGCCGGCCAGGCTGCCCGACAGGATCTCGGTCGTCTCGTCCAGACCTTCCAGCTTGCGCGCCCGGCCGCCGGCATTCTTCACGATGGTGCCGACCCCCGTCACCCGGGTCAGCGCCTCGGCGATCAGGCCGATGCGGGCCTCGGCCCAGGCGGCATTGGGCTGGACCACGGCGGTGTCGCCGAACCGGTCGATCACCAGACCCGGCAGGCGGTCGGCCTCGGCATGGACCAGCCGGTAGAAGGGCGCCTCATAGAGCCGCGCGCGCAGGTCCTGCGCCACGGCGAGCCGGCCGGCGATCCAGTCGCCGTCGATCACCGCGGCGGGATCGCGGTCGAGCATCCGGGCGATGATCTTCGAGTTCGGCGAGACCGCGACCAGCCCCAGCGCGCTGCGATCGGCATCCTCGAGCACCGCGATGGTGCCGGGCGCCAGCGCCTTGGTGCGCCGGTCGGTCACCAGTTCGTTGTCATAGACCCAGGGAAAGCCGTGCCTCAGCCGCCGCGCATCGGCATTCGGCCTCAGCCGCACCCGTGCCATGCCCTGCGAAACCTGTTCGTCCACCGCGCTCACCCCTGCCCGCCTTCCGGTCCGGCGACCTTAGGGCTTTGCGCCGCCGGGCGAAAGCCCGACCGCCGCCAGCCCGGCGCCGGCCGAGGGCAAGCCGCCGCAGCCCGGGGCGGGAGAATGCGGGTGACATTGCTAACGCTAACAC
>JBGAOK010000140.1:0-6407 GCA_044221805.1 Meridianimarinicoccus sp. | reverse complement strand
CCTTGTCCTCGACCACGTTGAACGAGGGCGTCTTCTCCTGATGGAACGGGCACAGCCCGACCTGCTCGCGGCCGCGCCGCGTCAGCTTGACGTAGCGCGCCACGATCTCGGCGAGCGGCAGCCGCGCCTTGAATTCCTCGAGCGACAGGTCGGCTGCGGCCAATCAGCGATTCCGGGCTTGCTTGACGGGTCCGGTCAGCATGTTAGGAGACGCGCGATCCGGGCGTGCGGCCCCGTCGCCGCTCGCCCAGCGCATTCTGGATACCCGCACCGATGCCCAACCTGGACCGCCGGCGCCCCGACGCCGCGCTGGCACTCGCGGACGGAACGGTCTTTCTGGGGATCGGCGCCGGCCGTCCCGGAATCCATGTCGGCGAGCTGGTCTTCAATACGGCGATCACCGGCTACCAGGAAATCCTAACCGATCCGTCCTACGCTGGCCAGATCGTCACCTTCACCTTTCCCCATATCGGCAATGTCGGCGCCAATCCCGAGGACGACGAGGCGGCGCTGCCGGTGGCCGAGGGAATGGTGGTCAAGTGGGACCCGACCGCGCCCTCGAACTGGCGCGCCGCCGAAACCCTCGGCAGCTGGCTCCTGAAGCGCGGCCGGATCGGCATGGGCGGGATCGACACCCGCCGGCTGACCCGGGCGATCCGCCAGCAGGGCGCGCCCCATGTGGCGCTTCAGCATGCCCCCGACGGCCGCTTCGACCTCGAGGCGCTGATCGGCGCCGCGCGCAGCTTCCCCGGCCTCGTCGGCCGCGACCTTGCCCGGGACGTGACCTGCGCCCAGTCCTATCGCTGGGACGAGACCCGCTGGGCCTGGCCCGAAGGCTATGGCCGGCGCGCCGGCGACGCGCCGCGGGTTGTGGCGGTCGATTATGGCGCCAAGCGCAACATCCTGCGCTGCCTTGCCAGCGCCGGCTGCGACGTGACCGTCCTGCCTGCCACCGCCACCGCCGAGGACGTGCTGGCCCATGACCCGGCGGGCGTGTTCCTGTCGAACGGGCCCGGCGACCCGGCGGCCACTGGCGCTTACGCAGTGCCGATGATCCAGGGCGTGCTGGCGCGGGACCTGCCGGTTTTCGGCATCTGCCTTGGCCACCAGATGCTGGCGCTGGCGCTGGGGGCGCGGACGGTCAAGATGAACCACGGCCACCACGGCGCCAACCATCCGGTCAAGGAGATCGAGACCGGCAAGGTCGAGATCACCTCGATGAACCACGGCTTCACCGTGGACAGCCAGACCCTGCCCCGCGGCGTGATCGAGAGCCACGTTTCGCTGTTCGACGGATCGAACTGCGGCATCCGGGTCGAAGGACGGCCGGTCTTCTCGGTCCAGCACCATCCCGAGGCCAGCCCCGGCCCCCAGGACAGCTTCTATCTGTTCGAGCGGTTCCGCGCCGCGATGGGCTGAGGCGCGGCCCCGACCCGATTATGGTCCCGTTCAGAGGGACCCCGCGGCCAAGTTAAGCAGCCATTAACCGCGATTGCGCAGTCTGGCGGGGTTTTCCCCGCATGGCCCGTGCATGTCCCGCCCGCCGTTGACCGCCATCGCCTTCCCCCGCCCGGACGCCGCCGCAGCGGCAGCGTCGCGGCCGAAGTTGGGCGCGATCCTGACCGCGCGCGGCAGCCTGTCGGCCGAGGCGCTGGATACCTGCCTGAAGCGTCAGGTCAGGATACAGGCCCGGCTTGGCGACCTTTTGCGTGCCGACCACGGCCTGAGCGAGGCCGAGATCGTTTCGGCTCTGGAAGAACAATGGTCGGCCCGCCGGCTTGATCTGCAGCGCTCGCCGCCCGACCCGATACTGGTGCGGGCGCTGGGACTCGACCTTTGCCGGACGCAGCTCTGCCTGCCGTGGCGACGGATCGGCGGTGCCACGGTGATCGCGGCTGTCTATCCCGACCGGTTCGAGTCCGGTCGCGCCACCTATGAGGCGTTGTTCGGGCCGGTCATGCTCGCCCTGACCACCGAAGAGGAGCTGAATGCCACCCTCGATCGCCTGTTCCCTGCCGAGACGCGGCACAGGTCGGAATTCCGCCTGGCTGAGACCGAAAGCTGCCGCAGCTGGGCCGGAACCCGGTTCCAGACCGGAATTGTCACGGGGCTGGCCGGTCTCACCGGGATTGGGGTTGCAGCGCCCGACACGCTGCTGCTTGTCCTGACGCTGGTCGCGGTGCTTGCGCTGGCGGCGCTGACCGGGCTGAAGGCGGTCGCCGCCGTTGCCGCCCATGCGCCGGCCCGACAGACGCGTCCGGGTGCCAGCGTCCTGCCGCTGCACCCGCCCGCCCGGCTGCGCCAGCCGGTGGTGTCGCTGCTGGTACCACTGTTCCGCGAGGCGCGAATTGCCGAGCGGTTGCTGGTGCGGCTTGGCCGGCTCAAGTATCCCAAGGCCCTGCTCGATGTCTGCCTGATCGTCGAAGCCGACGATGGCGTCACCAGGGCCTGCCTGACCCGCACCGCGCTGCCCGCCCATGTTCGGGTGATCGTGGTTCCGCCGGGCGGGGTCCGCACCAAGCCCCGTGCGCTGAACCACGCCCTGGACCTGTGCCACGGCACGATCGTCGGGGTTTATGACGCCGAGGACGCCCCGGACCCGGACCAGATCGCGCTGGTGGTGACACGCTTCGCCGATGCCCCGCCCGACGTGGCCTGCCTGCAGGGGCGGCTGGGGTTCTACAATGCCCGGCAGAACTGGATGGCACGCTGCTTTGCCATCGACTATGCGATCTGGTTCGCCGTGGTGCTGCCGGGGATCGCCCGGCTGGGCCTGCCGGTGCCGCTGGGCGGGACCACCCTGTTCTTCCGGCGCGAGATGCTCGAGGCCCTGGGCGGGTGGGACGCCCATAACGTCACCGAGGACGCCGACCTCGGCCTGCGCCTGGCCCGCCGCGGCTATCGCACCGAACTGATCGACACCACCACGCTGGAGGAAGCCAACGCCTGGGTCTGGCCATGGATCCGGCAGCGGTCGCGCTGGCTGAAGGGCTATGCCATGACCTATGCCAGCCACATGCGCGATCCGCGTCGTCTGTGGCGTGACCTGGGACCGAGGGGCTTCCTTGGCGTCCAGATCCTGTTCCTTGGCACGCTGGTCCAGGCGGTTCTGGCCCCGGTGCTGTGGAGCTGGTGGCTGATCGCGCTTGGTCTGCAGCATCCCTTACGGGATCTGGCCGGTCCGGTGCCCGCTGCCCTGCTGATCCTGCTTCTTCTGGCGAGCGAGGCGGTCAACCTCATGCTTGCCGCGCTTGCGCTGCGCCGGACCGGGCAGCGCCGGCTGCTGCCCTGGGCGCTGACCCTGAACGCCTACGGCATGCTCGCGACCTTTGCCGCCCTGCGCGGGATCGCGGAACTGGCGTATCGGCCGTTCTTCTGGGACAAGACGGAACACGGTCGCGCCCCAGAGGCCGGGCAGATGGCCTGAGGCCTACTCGGCCGCGTCCAGACCGGCCGGGGTCGCCTTGAGCCGGGTCTTGAAGGCATGGCTGATATGGGCTTTCAGTGCCGTCTCGGCCGCTGCCCCATCCCGCAGGGAAATCGCATCGATGATCGCCGCGTGCTCGGCCAGTGCCGCCGGGCCCCGGCCTTCGACCGCCAGCGACGTGGTGGCCAGAAGCGCCATCGACCGGTGCACCAGATCCAGTTGCTGAACCAGGAACCGGTTATGGGACGCCAGGTGAATCTGCTTGTGGAAGCGCCGGTTGGCCCGGGCCAGCACGCCGGGGTCGCCGATCAGCATCCGGTCGGCCTCGACCATGTCCATCAGCACCCGGATTTCCTCGTCGGTGGCGTGCTGGGCCGCCAGTCGCGCCGCCAGGCCCTCAAGCTCGGCCCGCACCACATAAAGCTCCGCGAGCTGGTTGTGGTCGAGAGATGCCACCATCAGGCTGCGCCCGTCGCGGGTCAGCAGGCTCTGGGTTTCCAGTCGCTGCAGCGCTTCCCGGATCGGCGTCCGGGATACGCCGAACCGCTCTGCCAGCTCGGATTCGACCAGTCTGTCTCCGGGACGGTAGATGCCGACGTCGATCGCGTCGAGGATGAGTTCGTAGGCATCCTTCTGGGTCGTCTTCATGCCGGACATTGCGCTACTCCCTGCATACAAATGTATGCCAAGCCGGCGCCCGCGGCAAGAAGCGCAAAGTAGGGGACCGGGTGCTTGCGCGGACTCGGCTTTGCTGGCACTTCGGACCCATGCCACAGCGCCTCGCCGACCGGTCGATCTGGGTCTTCGACCTGGACAACACCCTCTACCCGCCCCGGGCGCGCCTCTTCGACCAGATCGAGGTGCGGATGACGTCCTATGTCATGGACACCCTCGGGGTTGACCGGGCCGAGGCAGACCGGCTGCGCCGGCACTACTGGGAGGTCTACGGCACCACGCTGTCAGGGCTGATGGTCGAGCATGGCGTCGACCCCCGGCCCTATCTGGCGCGGGTGCACGACATCTCTCTGTCCGCGCTGGACCGGGATCACGACCTGCGCGCGGCAATCCTGGCACTGCCGGGCCGGCGGATCGTGCACACCAACGGCTGCGCCGACTATGCGCTCCGCGTCCTCGAGGCCTGCGGGCTCGAAGGGGTGTTCGATGCGGTCTACGGCATCGCCGAGACCGGGTTCCAGCCGAAGCCGGCCGAGGCTGCCTTCGCCGCGGTGATCGCCGCCGACGGCCTGGCGCCGGAGGCCGCGGTGATGTTCGAGGACGATGCCCGCAACCTTGCAATTCCCCATGCGCTCGGCATGGGCACGGTCCATGTCGCCGATGACCGGGCACCGGGCGACCATGTCCACTACCACACGGACGATCTGGCCACTTTCCTGCGCGCCCTGGCATGGTATCTCTGATCCGAAGAATTGGGGGGAGCGACTGCGACAATCCTCCCCCTCGATTGCCGCGCCGCAGCATGTGACAGCCACCGAAACGAAAGGATCCCCCATGGCCGAGTCGAGCCTCAGTGACCCGCACCACCACGACGATCTCCCCGCCGTCTTCCTCGGCTGGAACATGGACGAGCTGAAGGCGCTCGGCCTGGCACTTGCGGCACTCCTGGTCTGGATCGGCGCGACAGCGCTGTTCGGTTTCGGCGGGCTCATCATCATCGCGCTGATCCTTGTCGCGACGGTTCTGGCCGCGATCGTCGTCGTCTCGCAGGGCTGACCGGCGGCACTCTGCTGCCTTGACCGCCGCCCCGGCCCGGAAGCGCCGGGCGCGGCGGGCTGTCCGCTCGACCCCGCTCGCGTCCAGACTATAGTCACCGGCAAGCGGAGGGCAGCATGACAGCACAGGTCGCGGATTTCGACATTGTCGTCGCCGGTGGCGGCATCGCCGGCATGGCCGCCGCGGCGGCCTTCGGCGCGTGCGGCCTGAGAACGCTCTGCGTGGACCCGGAAACCCCGGTGACCGAGCGCGACGCGCCCGGCGCCGACCTCCGGACCACGGCGTTCCTGCAACCGGCCCAGGCCTTTCTCGAGACGATCGGCCTGTGGGACCGGCTGGCCCCCCACGCCAGCCCGCTCAAGGTCATGCGAATCGTCGATGCCGGCGGCGAGACGCCCCTGCCGCGCTCCGTCCGCGACTTCGACGCGGCCGAAATCGGCGACCTGCCGTTCGGGTGGAACCTGCCGAACTGGCTGCTGCGGCGGGAATTCGCCGCTGCCCTGGCCGGACTGCCGGCCGTCAGCCACCGCACCGGTGTCGCCGCAACCGGTTTGCTGTCCCGCTCGACCGAAGTGCGGCTGCGGCTCTCGGACGGCGCGCAAGTCCGTGCCCGGCTCGCCGTGGCCGCCGACGGGCGCAACTCGACCCTGCGCCGGGTCGCCGGGATCGAGGTGCGCACCGTGCGCTATGCCCAGAAGGCGCTGGCCTTCGCGGTCACCCATCCCGAGCCCCACGGCAATGTCTCGACCGAGGTGCACCGCTCGGGCGGGCCGTTCACCCTGGTGCCCCTGCCCGACCGCGACGAGCTGCCCTGCTCGGCGGTGGTCTGGATGGAACACGGGCCCAAGGCGGAACGGCTGCTGGCGCTGGACCCTGCGGCCTTCAGCGCCGCCGCCACCGAACGCTCGGCCGGGGTGCAGGGCGAACTGACCCTGACCGGCGGCCGGACGATCTGGCCGATCATCAGCCAGATCGCCGATAGCCTGAGCGCCGAGCGCCTCGCGCTGGTGGCCGAGGCCGCCCATGTGGTGCCGCCGATCGGCGCGCAGGGGCTGAACATGTCGCTGGCCGACATCCGCTGCCTGGCCGATCTGGTGGCCGAGGCCGCAGACCCCGGCGCGGCTGCGGTGCTGGACGCCTATGCCCGGGCCCGCAAGCCCGAGATCATGGCCCGGGTCGCCGGGATCGACCTGCTGAACCGCGCCTCGATGCTGGAGCCGCGGCCGCTGCGCGACTTGCGTCGGGCCGG